>JAYTEJ010000263.1:0-3510 GCA_043735365.1 Acidobacteriota bacterium | reverse complement strand
TTCGTCAGCGCGGCGCTGATCGAGCGGACGCTCGACGCGGCGATCGAGTCGGGGGCGGCGATTGCGGCGCTGGGGGCCCGCGACACGGTCAAGCTGGCGGCCGACAGCGGCGGCCGCGCCTTTGTGGCGCGGACGATTCCGCGCGAGCAGGTCTACCTGGCGCAGACCCCGCAGGCGTTCCGCCGCGACGTCCTGGCCGAAGCCGTTCGCCTCGGCCGGAGCGGCGCCACCGGCACCGACGAGTCGGCGCTGGCCGAGCTCGGCGGCACCCGGATTCGATTGGTGGAAGGGGATGCGCTCAACTTCAAGGTCACCACGGACAGCGATCTCACGCTCTCGCGCGCGCTTGCCGGCGGCGACCAGCTGGCGGACCGGCTGCGCGCCGGGACCGGCTACGACCTGCACAAGCTGGTGGCGGGCCGGCCGCTGCTGCTCGGCGGGGTGCGCATTGCCGCCGCGGTCGGCGCGCTCGGCCACTCGGACGCGGACGTGGTGTGCCATGCGGTGACCGACGCCGTGCTCGGCGCCGCCGGGGCGGGAGACATCGGCCGCCACTTTCCGGACACCGATGCCGCCTGGAAGGACGCCGCCAGCCTGCCGCTGCTCGAGCGCATGGTGCGCCACGTCGAGGGGCTCGGCCTGGTGGTCGTCAACGTCGATGTGACGGTGATTCTCGAGCGCCCCAAGATCGCGCGCTATGTCCCCGAGATCCAGACGTCGCTCGCCGGCGCGCTCGGTATCGACGCGGCGCGGGTCAGCGTCAAGGGCAAGACCAACGAGGGGCTCGACGCCATCGGCCGCGGCGAGGCGATCGCGGCACACGCGGTGGCGCTGCTGAGGGTGCGATGATGCGCGCGCCATGGGTAGGGTCCCAGAATGCTGGGTGAGCGGGTTGTTGCCGCAAGCCAGCGGCGCGAGGGCCGGGGAGTGGTGGTAACCGTGGCGTGGGCCCCCGGGATGCTGGGTGAGCGGCGTGGTGCCGCGAGCCAGCGGCGCGAGGGCCGGGGAGGGGGGACAGCCGTGGCGTGGCCCCCCGGGATGCTGGATGAGCGGCCTGGTGCCGCAATCCAGCGGCGCGAGCGTAGGCGAGCGCTGGCAGGCGCCGGGGGTGGGGCCCCGGCGCGAGTAAGAAAATGAGAGTCAGATTCGCTCCCAGCCCCAGCGGCCAGCTGCACGTCGGCAACGCCCGCACGGCGCTGTTCAACTGGCTGCTGGCGCACGGCAAGGACGGCACCTTCATCCTTCGCATCGAGGACACCGACAGCGAGCGCTCGAGCCGCGAATCGGAGGCCAGCATCCTGGAGGATCTGCGCTGGCTCGGTCTCGAATGGGACGAGGGGCCGGACGTTGGCGGCCTGCACGGCCCCTACCGGCAGTCGGAGCGGCTGCACTTGTACGCCTCCTACGCCAACGAGCTGATCGCCGGCGCGCACGCCTACTACTGCTTCTGCTCCCCGGCCAAACTCGAGGACGACCGCAAGGGCGATCTGGCGTCGGGGCGGCCGCCGAAATATCACGGCACCTGCCGCGAGCTGCCGCACGATACCGCGCTCACCCGGATCGCCGCCGGCGAGCGTCCGGTGATCCGCTTCCGGGTGCCCGAGCAGGTCGAGGTCAGCTTCCAGGATCTCGTCCGCGGCGACGTCTCGTTCAGCAGCGACGTCATCGGCGATCCCGTGCTGGTGCGGTCGGACGGCCGCCCCGCCTACAACTTCGCCGTCGTCGTCGACGATGCGCTGATGGAGGTGACGCACGTGATCCGGGGGGAGGACCATATTTCCAACACTCCGAGGCAGGTGCTGCTCTACCAGGCGCTGGGGTTCACCCCGCCGGAGTTCGCGCACCTGTCGCTGGTGATGGGCCCGGATCACACGCCGCTGTCGAAGCGACACGGCGCCACCTCGGTGTCGGAGTTCCGCGAGCGCGGCTACCTGCCGGAAGCGCTGCTCAACTACCTGGCGCTGATCGGCTGGTCGCCGGGCGGCGGCGAGGAGCTGCTGCCGATCCAGGAGCTGGCGCGGCGCTTCGCGCTCGAGGACGTCGGCCACAGCGCCGGCATCTTCGATCAGGAGAAGCTCGGGTGGATGAACCGCCACTACATGAAGGAGGCGTCGCCGGCGCGGCTGGCGGGGGAGGCGGTGCGCTACTTCCTCAAGCGCGGCTACCTGCGGCGGCGGACGGATGAGGCGATGGAGTTTCTCATCTCCGTGCTGCCGATGGCGGTGGGATCGGTCGATCGGCTGGAGGAAATCCCCGAACGGCTGCGCTTCCTGTTCGAGTTCGACCCGATGGTCTCGCTGGCGCGGGAGGATGTCGCCGGGGTGCTCCACGAGCCGGGCGCGCGCGAGGTGATCGCGGCGCTGCCGTTGGAGCTGGCGGAGGCGGGGCGCCTCGATCGGGACGCGTTCCGGGCGGCGGCGGCGCGGGTGCGCCAGCGCACCGGGCAGAAGGGACGGGCGCTGTTCCATCCGATCAGGGTCGCGCTGACCGGAGAAGCGGGCGGCCCCGAGCTGGACCTGGCGGTGCCGGCGATCGATCGAGGCGAGGCGCTGGCGGCGCGCGGCGCGCTGGCGCCGATGCGCAGCTGCCGGGAGCGGG
This sequence comes from Acidobacteriota bacterium, assembly GCA_043735365.1. Taxonomy (GTDB): domain Bacteria; phylum Acidobacteriota; class Vicinamibacteria; order Vicinamibacterales; family 2-12-FULL-66-21; genus JALZOC01. Next base: position 912 of record JAYTEJ010000263.1, on the reverse strand, counting down.
CCGCAGCATTCGCGGCGGCGATGGCCGAGCGATGATCATCTACGGCATCAATCCGGTGATCGAGGCGCTGCGGAGCGGCCGGGTGCGGCGGCTGCGGGTCGGGCCGCGGTCGGACCGCCGCGTCGAGGAGGCGCTGGCGTTGGCGCGGACGCAGGGGGTGGCGGTCGAGCGCGTCGATGCCGCCGGCCTCGAGCGCGCCGCCCGCGGCGGCGTCCACCAGGGCATCGTCGCCGATCTCGCGGCGCCGCGCGAATACTCGCTGGCGGCGATGGTCGAGGGGGCGGCGCCGGCGGCGCCGCTGATCGTGGTGCTCGACGGCATCGAGGATCCGCACAACGTCGGGGCGATCGTCCGGACGGTCGATGCGGCGGGCGGACACGGCGTGGTCCGGCAGGCGCGCCACGCGGCGGCGCTCGACGGCGTGGCGGCGAAGGCGTCGGCGGGAGCGGTGGCGCACGTGCCGATTGCCACCGAAGTCAACATCGCCCGCGCCATCGAGGAGCTCAAGGCGCTCGGTGTGTGGACGGTGGGGCTCGCGGGGGAGGCGCCGGAACGCTACGACGCGGTCGATTACACGGTGCCGACGGCGCTGGTGTTCGGGGCGGAAGGGACCGGCCTGAGGCGTCTGGTGCGCGAGCGCTGCGATCGACTGGTGTCGATTTCAATGTATGGCGAAGTCGGCAGCCTGAACGTGTCTGTGGCGGCCGGCGTGGTTTTATTCGAGGCGGCAAAACAGCGAAATAGACAAAATGTTTAGGAATTTTACATCCGTAACGGCAGAGTTCGAGCTGCGGGAGGCCTGGCGCTTGCAGCCGTGGCACGGCATGTGCTACAAATACTCTTTTGTCTGGGCTGGCGTAGCTCAGTCCGGTAGAGCAGCTGATTTGTAATCAGCCGGTCGGGGGTTCGAAT
>JAYTEJ010000262.1:0-8006 GCA_043735365.1 Acidobacteriota bacterium | reverse complement strand
ATCGGGAGTCTGACCTCGGGTGTAGAGTCGAGACTTGGCGCCCTGGTACGACGCCAGCCGAGCAGGTGACGCGTGGCGTTGCGCGCGGGTGGGGGAGATTTCAACGCCGGCCGGGCTGACCGGATCTGCGCCCGGCGCGTCACGGGCCGCGGGCCGGCAGACTCCCGCTGGCACGGATTCACACGGATTTTCACGGATCCCCATTGATGACGGTTCGCAGTGCGGATGTCTCGATCGAGATCGCGCACGCCCTGCCACCGAACGATTTGTTTCGTGGCAGGCGGCCACACGCCCTGCGACTTTTCCGGTAGCACGACACCGTGTCACCACGAGCGGAGCTTTGGAAGGCTCTCGCTGATGTCGCCGAGGACCAGCCGCTTGTAGGTTGGCTCGCGGCCAAAGTTCAGGAGCATGGCAACGCCACCGCCGGCCGCTTTTAGGTAATTCAGCACCTGCGCCTGCGCGTAGCCTTCCAGCGTGAAGGCCGCTTTGGTCTCGACCAGCACGACGCGGCCGACAATCATGTCGGCATGAAAGCGCCCGATCAGCGAACCGCGGAAGCGCACTTCGAGCGGGACCTCCTCCACGGCCTCGAGGCCGGTGCTCCGCAGGACGATGCCGAGGGCCCGGCGATAGACGATTTCCGAGAAGCCATACCCCAGTTCCCGATACACGTCGAAGAACGACTTCAGGATCGCGCCTGTGACTTCTTGATGGGCGAGAGGGGAGCCGGTGGCGTCAGGCATCCCAGAAGACGAGCAATCGACGGGCCGATCGAGTCAACCAGCGCTTGACGACGGAATGGTGCTGCGGGTTGAAAAATGCTCCAGCCGATCGTCACTGCGCGCTGGCCGAATCTGCGAGCCCCCTTAGAGCAGCTGCGAAGGGATTTGGGCCCATCCGCGCCCTGGTCGGTAGCGACGCCGGCCTTCGGCCTCAACCGCGCGGAGCGCGGTCGCAACCAACCGTGTCTGGAGCCTCGTGATGTCCGTGGGTTGGGACGTGCGTGACAGCGCCGTGTTGATCCGCGGCAGTCCGTCACATCCGTGGACCGTCGTCGGTCCGCCGCCCGTGTCGTCGGGGCGGGAGCCGTGCGCGCGTGACTACTCGGGAAGCCTCGTGATGTCCGCGGGTTGAGACGTGCGTGACAGCGCCGTGTTGATCCGCGCCTGTCCGTCACATCCGTGGGCCGTCGGTCCGCGGCCCGCTACGGATCGGCGGGCCGCCGGCGACACCGTTGGCGGGCGACTCCTCGGCGCCGGTCCGCGGCCTGTGTCGTCGGGCCATCGGCCAGACACGTGTGCAGCTCGGCTACTCGGCGTCCGTCCGCGGCCCCAGGCCGGCTCGCAGCATCGTCACCGCGGTATAGACGACGACCACGATCACCAGCCAGCGGACCGCGTAGATCGGCATCGACTTGACGATGTAGGCGGCGAGTAGCACGCCGGGGACACCGCCGATGGCGAGCCCCAGCGCGGCGCGGAGGCCGTAGGAGCGCTCGCGGATGAATCGCAGGCTGCCGACCGGCATCAGGAACGCGCACGAGCCCATCATGATCGGGAAGGCCGCTTTCGGGTCCATGCCAAGCAGGCTGATCAGGATCATGCAGGGGGCGTAGAGACCGATACCGAGCGACATCAGCGCCCCGAGGACGAAGTTGACGCCGATGCCGATGACCAGCTTCGTGCCGCGGACGCCGAGCGCCTCCCCCCCGCCGGGGAACAGATTGAACTGGGCCATCAGCATCAGCAGCGCGGCGCCGAGGAGCGCCGCCCCCATGCCGATCTGCACCTTGTGCTTCGGCCAGGCGGAGACCACCCCGGCGCCGAGCCAGGCGCCGAGCACCGCGGCCGCGATCAGGGCGAACAGCGTGACGATGTCGACCTGGACGATGGTGGTGTAGATGAGGGCCTGGGCCACCGTCGGCAGTGTGTGGCCGACGTTGAGCGTGCCGGGAATGACGCGGTCGGGCACGCTGCGCAGCACGCGAAAGATGGCCGTGGTGCTCGCGAACGAGCCGATGCCGAGGGTGTCGAAGAAATTCGTCACCGCGCCGATGCCCACCTGGGCGGCCGTGGGGGCGCCGGCATCGGTCGCCGCGGACGCCTCCGCCGAGGGGTGGCGGCGGATGGCGACGATGGCCGCGCCCCAGCCGGCGATGAAGACCGCGGTGAGCGCGCCGAGCGCCGTCTGCAGCGCGAGGATCGGATTGAGTCCCATGCGACGTGATCTCCTTCAGGATCGCGGAAGCGTACCGGCATGGGATGATACCCCGTCCGGATGGCCCGCGGCCCGGCGCCGGCGCAGAGCTCCGGGGAACAGCGGTATCGCCTGGAGGCCGAGATCGTTTGGGGCGCCGCGCCAGCGGCTCACGAGCCGAGCGTTTTCTCGAAGGCGGCGTAGGGCAGCAGCATAGTCTGCTCGAAGGCTTCGGAGAAGGCGGTACCGCTGCCGATTGCTTCGAGGAGACTGACGACGGCGGGGGCGCCGGCGCGTTCGAACATGTTCTGGACCGCAACCGCGCTCTGCGCATAGGCGAGCGCGGCGGCGTCCGAGGAGAGGCTGGCGAACGAGCGCTCCAGGCGGGCGAGCGGAATCAGTGTTCGTGCGGCGTGGACCAGTGCTCGTCCGCGGGCCGGATCGCTGCCCTCGAAGCGGACCGCGAGCCCTTCGTCCAGCCAGTACGGCACCCCGGCCGGCGCGATGCTGTGCACCAGTGCGTGGGTGAACTCGTGGGCGAGCACGCGCTCGAACTCCACCTGGTCGTCGAGCGCCCCCTGCACCGGCACCCGGATGCGGCCGTCGTAGGCGCCGCCGGCCCACTGGGGCGACTGGGTGATGTCGTGGAACTGCTCGCGCGTGTAGAGCACGACGGTGATGACGTCGGCGGGGTAGGTATAGAGCGCGGTGCCGATGCGGAGGTACGCCGATTCGAGAATCGCGATCGCGCGCTCGGCGAGCTGCGCCTCGGCCGGCCCTTCGAACATGACCGTGAAGTGATTGCCGAGCCGGTGGCCGAAGCCGTTGTGCAGCGCCGTCTCCTTCCGCCACGCCTGCAGCTGCTGCACCAGCCGCGGATGGTCGGGGGCGTGGGCGAGCGCCTGCTGGTAGACATCGATGGCGGCGTCGACATCGCCGGTCCGGTAGAGGACCGCGCCGAGGACCAGCGACGCCTCGGTCAGTCCGGGCTGGACCTTCAGCGCGTCGATGAGCAGGCGCCGGGCGTCGTCTTCCCGCCCCTGGAGGTGAGCGGCGATGCCGGCGCCGAGCATCAGCGGCGCCTGCTGCGGCGCGAGGTGGAGGGCGGCGTCGAAGGCCGCCGCGGCCTCGGCAACGCGCCCGCCGTCGAGCGCTTCCCAGCCGCTGCGGGCCAGCTGGGCAGGGTTGTCCGCCTGGAGGGCGAGCGCCGGCGCAGCGGCCAGAAAGGCGAAGACCAGCGCCGCGGGCATCCGCATGCGGCGATCATAACCTGCGCCCGGCCACGAATGCCGGCAGGAGTCGTGCTACGCTCAGCTATCTCTTCCCGTGAGGTGAGTATGTTCAGACTGATGTCCGCCTGCGTGGGTGTCGTGGCGATGGCGGCGGCCATTCCCGCCGCGGCGCAGACGCCCGCCGCACCGCAGGATCCCGGAGAGCTCAAGGTCGGCGATCAGGCGCCTGCCTTCGCGCTGCAGGGTTCAGACGGCAAGATTCACAAGCTCTCCGACTACAAGGGCAAGACCGTGGTCCTTGCCTGGTTTCCGAAGGCCTTCAGCGGGGGTTGAACGGCCGAATGCAACTCGCTCCGTGCGAGCGGGGAACTGATTCGCGGGTACGACGTGGCCTACTTCATGGTCAGCGTTGATTCACCCGAGGACAACAAGGCGTTTGCCGAAAAGGAACACGCCGATTTTCCAATCCTGGCGGATCCCGACAAGAAGGTCGCCAACGCCTACGGCGTGATTCCGCCCGGACGTCCGCCGGACCGGCAGTTCGCATCACGGTGGACCTTCTACATCGATGGCAGCGGCAGGATTGTCGCCATCGACAAGGAGGTCAAGCCGGCGACCGCCGGCGAAGCCGTGGTCGCGAAGCTGACCGAGCTCGGCGTCAAGAAGCGCGCCGGCAAATAGCGGGTTCTTACAATGCTGCGCGCGGGATGACGATCCGCGCGCGGCATTGCCTTCGGCGGGAGCGCCAGCATCCGGGCGTCCGCCGGATTCATGGGCCTTGCGCTGCCGGCGGCAGCGGCACGGAGCGTGAAGACATGGCACAGGTGCGACGACTCTGTCTGACCGCGCTCGCGGCCTGCTGCACGGCGGCGCTCGTGGCCGCCGCGGCGCCGGTGCTGATCGGCCCCCTCACCGGTCTCCAGGTCTTTCCCGCGGCGAACTGGTGGAACCTCGACATCAGCCAGGCGCCCGTGGATGCGAGTTCGGCGGCGACCATCGACTTCATCAGCGGTCGCACGCCGGCGAACCGGGCACCCATCCGGCGGCTGCATCCCGACTTCGGTCCTCCTCCCTACGGCATCCCCTACGTCGTCGTCAGCGGCGATCAACCGCGCGTGCCGCTGGCGGTGGTGGCGTATCCCGGCGAGAGCGACACCGGCGCGCCGGGGCTGCCCGGTTACCCGATTCCCCCGGAGGCCCGCAGCACGCCCAACTACATCGAGGGAGGCGTCGCCGGCGGCGGCAGCTCCGGGGACCGGCATCTGCTGATCGTCGATCGCGATCGCGGGCTGCTCTACGAGACCTATGCGACCCGCTGGAACGCGGCGCTCGGGCGCTGGGAGGCGGACTCCGGCGCGGTATTCGATCTGGCGCGCAGCGACAGGCGACCGGACGGCTGGACGTCGGCCGACGCCGCCGGGCTGGCGGTGCTCCCCGGGCTGGTCCGATACGACGAGGCCTCCGGCGCCGCGGAGATCACCCACGCGTTCAGGGTCACCACGCGCGCGACCAACGATTATGTCTGGCCGGCGTCGCATGCGGCCGGCGCCACAGCCGGCGCACCGGCGCTGGGCACGCGTCTGCGGTTGAAAGCGTCGCGCGGCCTCTCCGCCTTCCCGCCCGAGGTGCAGCGCATCTTCCGCGCCATGCAGCGCTACGGCCTGATCGTGGCCGACAACGGCTCCGACATGTATGTCAGTGGGACGATGGATGCGCGGTGGGACAACGACGTGCTGAACCCGGCGTTCAGCGCGCTGACGGCAGACGACTTCGAGGTCGTGGAGGCGGGATGGACCGGTGCGCCGGCGCCGCGCCCGCCGGCGAATCTGCGGTTCGTGCGGTAGCCGCGGTCTCAGTCGATCGGGGTCACGCTCCGGACGGGCCCCGGCTGCGGGTCGCCGGCATAGAGCACCGCCTCGAGAAAGAGCCCGGCTGCGGGGGCGGCGAGCGCCGCCGGCGCGGTCGAGTCGCGGCCGCGGTCTTCGAGAAAGCGCGCGGCATCGGCCGGACCGAGCTCGCCGCGGCCGCAGGCACCGAGAACCCCGACCATCCGCCGGACCATCTTCCAGAGGAAGTGGGATCCCTGCACCCGCACCAGGATCAGCGCCCCGGCCTCGGCGATCTCCACCCGATCGACGAGCACCCGCATCGATTTCTCTTCGGGATCATCCGCCGTGAAGGCTTCGAAATTCTTCATGCCGACGAACGATGCCGCCGCCTCGCGCATCGCGCCGGCGTCGAGCGTTTCCCGGATCCACCAGACGAAGGGCTTCGAAAAGGCGGTCCGCCGGCGGGAGATCTGATAGAGGTAGCACCGCGACACCGCGTCGTGCCGTGCGTGGAACCGATGCGGCGCCCGATCGATGGCGCGGATGTGGATGTCGGCGGGAAGCTCGTCGTTGATCTTGCGGCGCAGAGACTCCGGCGGCAGGTCGGTGTAGAGCTCGAGGTGCGCCACCTGCGCGAGCGCGTGAACGCCGGCATCCGTCCGTCCCGATCCGTAGAGCTCGAACTCCCGCCGCGCCGACACCTGCCGCACCGCACGGTCGATCTCTCCCTGCACTGTGCGGGCATTCTTCTGAATCTGCCAGCCGCTGTAGCGCGTGCCGGCATATTCGATGAGCAGCTTGAACCGGGGCATCTGGTGATATTAGATCCCAACCGTGAACCCTGAACCCGGAACCTCGAACCTGAACCCGGAACCCCGAACCCGGAACCCGGAACCACGTAGCCTCTTCGAACTCTCCACCCTGCCCTGGCTCGAGCGGCTGTCACGAGCCAGCGGCGGCGCCGTGACTCTGGCGACGGTCCCGGCGTCCGAGTGGGACCGCCTCGCGGCCGCAGGCTACGACCTGGTGTTCCTGATGGGGCTCTGGTCGCGAAGCCGTATCGGCCGCGAGCTGGCGCTGTCGGATCCGGTGATGGTCGCGGAGTACGACCGTGTCCTCCCGGGCTGGACGGCCGGCGACGTTGCCGGATCGGCCTACTGCATCGAGCGCTACGAGCCGGCGGAGGAGGTGGGCGGATGGGCCGGGCTCGCCACCGCCCGACGGGCGCTGGCGGATCGCGGCATCAGGCTGATCCTCGACTTCGTGCCCAACCACACCGGCTTCGATCATCCGTGGGTCGCGAGCCATCCCCGCCGCTATGTGCTTGGGTCCGATGCCGACGTCCGCGAACGCCCCGGAGATTTCCGGACCATGGACAGCGTCAACGGTCCGGTGCACGTGGCGTGTGGCCGGGATCCGTACTTTCCGCCGTGGCGCGACGTCGCGCAGCTGAACTACTTCCACCCGGAGACGCGCCAGGCCATGCAGGAGACGCTCGTCGCGCTCGCGGCCCACTGCGACGGGGTCCGCTGCGACATGGCCATGCTGCCGCTCAACGAGGTGTTCGAGCGCACCTGGCGCGGCGTGCTCCGCGAGGCGTGGCCGCCGCCGGCCGGCGAGTTCTGGCCGTCGGCGACGGCCGCGGCGCCGGGCCTGGTGTATCTCGCCGAGGTCTACTGGGGCCTCGAGGAGCGCATGCTCGGCCAGGGCTTCGACCTGGTCTACGACAAGCGCCTGCTCGATGCGCTGCAGGCGCCGGATGCCGGTGCGCGGGTGCGCGCCCTGGTGACCTCGGATCGTCCGCCGCCCGCGAGGCTGGCCCGGTTTCTCGACAACCACGACGAGCTCCGGAGCGCCGCCGCGCTCGCCGGCCGGCTCCCCGCTGCCGCGGCGCTGGTCGGCACGCTGCCCGGAGTGCGGTTCTTCTTCGACGGCCAGCATGGGGGCCGCCGTCTGCGAATCCCGGTGCAGCTCGGGCGCTGGCCCGAGGAACCGGAAGACCCCGGCATTCGTTCCCTCTACGAGCGCGTGATGCGCTTTGCCGCCCTGGCCCGTCTGAAGGAAGCCGAGTGGCGGCCGCTCGAGGTTCGGGCATGCGACGACGACACCCACGCCAGCCTCACCGCATACCGCTGGCGCACGCCGTCCTCGCTCGCGATCGTCGTCGTCAATCCGGGCGGCCGCCCGGCGCAGGCGCAGCTTGCGGTAATGGAGGAATTGCCGCCGGGGGAGGCCTTCGATTTCGACGATGTGCTAGGCGGGGCGTCCTACCGGTGGACGAGAGCGGCGCTGGCCGCATCCGGGCTCTACGTCCGGCTCGATGCCGGCGGCGCCCACCTGTTCATGGTGCGGCCGACCGCGTGACCTGGGCCGCCGGCGTTTCGGTGACGACGTCGTTTAGGCTGTCCGGGTTCCGGTAAGATCCGGAGATGCGAAGCGTCAACGGGCTCCACCACGTCACCGCGATTGCCGGCCCCGCGCAGGAGAACGTCGACTTCTACGCCGGCGTGCTGGGAATGCGTCTGGTCAAGAAGAGCGTCAATCAGGACGATCCCGGCACGTACCACCTCTTCTATGCCGACGCCGAGGGGCGTCCGGGCTCCGACCTGACTTTCTTTCCCTGGACGCACATGGCGCCGCCGCGAATCGGCCATGGCCTGGCGGTCGAAGTCAGTCTCGAGGTGCCGGCCGGTAGTCTCGAGTTCTGGGGCGCGCGCCTCGAGCAATATGCCGTGGGCCTTGATGC
>JAYTEJ010000261.1:0-9346 GCA_043735365.1 Acidobacteriota bacterium | reverse complement strand
GGTGCTCGACCCGCACCTGGTGGCGGCGCTGGCGCCGCAGTCGCTCGCGGCCGAACAGTACCGCTCGCTGCGCACCCGCCTCAAACGTGCCGAGGGCGGCCGCGCCGTCCGCGTCATCGTCGTCACCAGCCCCGCGAAGGGGGATGGCAAGAGCCTGACCGCGGCCAATCTGGCCCTGACCATGGCGCAGGAGTTTCAGCAGCGGGTGCTGCTCATCGACGGCGACCTGCGGCGGCCGTCGGTGCACCGGTTGTTCGGCCTCGAGGACGGGCCCGGCCTGACCGACGTGCTGATGGGCGGCGCGGAGCTCAATCAGGCGCTCGTCAATGTCGAGAATCATCACCTGACGCTGCTCCCCGCCGGCGCGATTCCCAATCATCCGGCCGAGCTGCTCGGGTCGGCGTCGATGCGGCGGGTGCTCGACACCCTGCGCACCCGCTTCGACAGGATTCTGATCGACATGCCGCCGGTGGCGCCGCTCGCCGACCTGCACATTGTCGCGCCGATGGCCGACGGGCTGCTGATGATCGTCCGGGCCGGGGTGACGCCGCGGCCAGCGATCGAGCGGGCGCTGGCCGGCCTGGACATGTCCAAGGTGCTCGGCCTGGTGCTGAACGAGTCCGGCGGCAACACCGGCGATGCCGCGACCTATCACGAATACGGGTACGTCGCCGACTGATCGCGCCGGGCGCGACTCTGGACCAAGGTCATGCAGCTCTTCAACCGTTACGTCTCGACTCGAAGCCTCACGGTGTTCGGCGCCGAGTTGCTGCTGATCTTCGGATCGGTGGCGCTCGCCGCCACCGTGCAGGGGACGACGGACGTCGCGGCGAGCTTCTGGAAAATCGGCCTGGTCACCGTCATCTGCCAGCTCTGTCTCTACTACAACGACTTTTACGACCTGACGCTGGTGCACTCGAGGCGCGAGCTCGTCGTCCGGCTGCTGCAGGCAGTCGGCGCCGCCTCGATCGTCCTGGCGATGCTCTACGTCGCCATCCCCTCGCTGATGATCGGCGACGGCATCTTCGTCTCGGCGCTGTTCGTCTTCGTCATCGGCATCCTCGGCTGGCGGCTGCTGTTCACCCAGCTGACCGGCTCGCTGCGGATGCAGGAGCGCATCCTGGTGGTCGGCACCGGGGAGACCGCGCGCAAGGTGGTGCGGCAGATTCTCGCCCAGCGCGAGTTCGCCTACCGCGTTGTCGGCTTCATCGACGACGATTCCGCGCGGATCGGTGAGCGCATCGTCAACCCCGGGATCATCGGGACGCCGGCCGACATGGCCGACCTGATCGCCAGGCACCAGATCGATCGGATCATCGTCGGCCTCGCCGACCGCCGCGGCAAACTGCCGGTCGAAGAGCTGCTGCGCGCCAAGATGGCGGGGATCCGCGTCGAGGACGCGACCACCACCTACGAGCGCGTCACCGGGAAGATCCTGATTGACGATCTGCGTCCCAGCTGGCTGATTTTCTCGGACGGCTTCCGGGTCTCGCGGCTGGTCCGCTGGATCAAGCGGTCCATCGATCTGATGTTTTCGCTGGTGCTGGCGGTGTTGGCCTTTCCGCTGATGGTGCTGACCGCGGTGGCGGTGGCCATCGAGTCCGGCCGGCCGGTGCTCTACCGCCAGGAGCGGGTCGGCGAGAACGGCCGCACCTTCACGCTCTACAAGTTCCGGTCGATGCGGCTCGACGCCGAAGAGGGCGGCACGCCTCAGTGGGCGATCGCCGGCGACAGCCGCATCACCCGCGTCGGCCTGGTGATTCGCAAGACCCGCCTCGACGAGCTGCCGCAACTGTGGAACGTGGTCCGCGGTGACATGAGCTTCGTCGGGCCGAGGCCGGAGCGACCGTACTTCGTCGCCGAGCTGGCGAAGGAGATCCCGTTCTACCAGCAGCGCCACGCCGTGAAGCCTGGGCTCACCGGCTGGGCGCAGGTGAAATACCGCTATGGCTCGTCGATCGAGGACGCCATGGAGAAGCTCCGCTACGACCTCTACTACATCAAGCATCTGTCGATTTTCTTCGACCTCACGATTGTCTTCGACACCGTCAAGGTCGTGCTATTCCGCAAGGGGGCTGAGTGAGCGCGGCGTCTGACAACCTGCCCGGCCAGGACGGGGCCGGCACCTGGGCACCGGGCCGCGAGCGTCAGCTCGTGACCGTCGCGCGCAACGTCTCGACACGGTATCTGGCGATCGTCGCCGAGACGGTGATCGGCCTGGTGATGCTCCCCTTCAACCTCAGCCACCTGGGAACCGCGGAGTACGGGCTATGGGTGCTGCTGGGATCGATCACCGTGCACTTCTCGGTGCTCGATCTCGGCTATGGCGGCGCGCTGGTCAAGTTCATGGCGCAGTACCGGGCGCACCGCAACGCCCGGGCGCTGAACGAGATCGCCAGCACGCTGTTCTTCATCTTCTCGGGAATCGGCCTGGTGGCCTACGCGGTCGCGGCGGTGGTGGCCTTCAACCTGGGGCACCTGTTCCGGATCACCCCGGAGCAGGCGGTGGTCGGCAAGTGGATCCTGCTGATCATCGCGGTCCACATCTCGATGAACTTTCCCTTCAGCGTCTTCGGCGGGGTGATCTCCGGCTTCCAGCGCTATGACGCCAACAACATGGTGGCCATCGCCAGCAGCATCGCGGTCGCGGCCGTCAACGCCGGCGTGCTGCTGGCCGGGTACGGGATCATCACGCTGGTGGCGGCGACCACGTGCGTGCGGATCGTCGCCTATTTCATCTACCGGCAGAACGCCTATCGGATCTTCCCCGAGCTGGAGATCAGTCTGTCGCTGTTCCGCCGCTCGCGGCTGCGCGAGGTCACCGGCTTCAGCGTCTATTCGTCGATCATCGACTGGGCGAACAAGCTGAATTACCAGCTCGACGAGCTGGTGATTGGCGCCTTTATCGGCAGCTCGGCGGTCGCGGTCTGGGCCCCGGCAGAGCGGATCATCAGCGGCACCCAGCGGCTGACCAATCAGCTGAACGGCGTGCTCTTCCCGGTGATCGTCGACAGCGACGCCTCGCAGCAGAAAGAGCGGCTGCAGCAGATCCTGCTCCAGGGCACGCGGCTCTCGCTGGCGATGGTGGTGCCGATTGCCGCGGCGCTGATCCTGCTGGCCGACCCGTTGATTCACGCCTGGCTCGGACCGAAGAAGGCCCCGGCGATGGCCGGCGCCATTCCCGTCATCCAGATTCTGGCGATTGCGGTCGCCATCCGCGTCGGCAACGCCACCGGCAACACCATTCTCAAGGGGGCCGGCGAGCACCGGATGCTGGCCTTCGTCAACCTCGGGACCGGCCTGGCGAATCTGGCGATGAGCATCCTGCTGATCCACAGGTTCGGGCTGGTCGGGGTCGCGGTCGGGACGCTGATTCCGATTGCGTTCACCGCAATCTTCATCCTCTATCCGGCATCGTGCCGGCGGGTCGACCTGCCGCTCGGCCGGGCCGTCAGCGACTCGGTCCTTCCGGCGGTCTGGCCGGCGTTCGTCGTCGGGCTGGTCCTGGCCGGCACCCGGCTCATCTCATCCGGCACGCTTCTGGCTGTAGTGCTGCAGGCGGTCGGAGGGGGCGTGCTGTATCTGACGCTTTTCTACGCCGTGGCCATCGGGCGGCGCGATCGGGCGCTATATACGGCCAAAGCCATGGAGTTGATGGGGCGCCGGCTGGCATCGGCCACGTAGACGCCGCCCCGGGCGGCCCGTAGCGGGGCGGGCGACCGGTTATCGCGGGGGACATGAGACATGCGAGGAGTGATTCTGGCGGCGGGCAGGGGCTCACGGCTGAACGGCACCGCGGGTGAGTCGCCGAAATGCCTGGTCAAGGCAGGCGGCCTGACGCTGGTGGAACGGCAGATTCGCGCCCTGCGGCGGTCGGGCATCGACGAAATTACAATTGTCGTCGGTTGTCAGGCGGAGCGGGTGCGGCAGGCCTGTGGCGCAGGAATTACCTATATTGAGAACGCCGATTACGCCAGTACCAACAGCATGTATTCGCTGTGGATGGCCAGACCTCTGCTGTATGAGGGGTTCGTCGTGCTAAATTGTGACGTTCTCTTCCACTTGGACCTTCTGGACGACCTGCTGACCGCCACGCACCGGAACGCCCTGCTGCTGGCCTACCGCGAGTCCGATCAGCCGGCGTTCGGCGATGAAGAGATGAAAGTGCGGGTCCGGGAAGGGCGGGTCGTGGAGATGTCGAAAACCATGGATCCGGAAGACGCCGACGGCGAGAACCTGGGCATCGTCAAGTTCGGCCCCGAGGGCGCCCGGGAGCTCGTCGCCATCATGGACCGGCTGATTGCCGCGGGCGGCCTTCGCGACTGGGCGCCGCGCGCCTTCGCCGAGTTCGCGCAGACGCGGCCGCTCCATGCGATCGGCACGCGCGGGCTGCCGTGGATCGAAATCGACTTTCCCGAGGACTTCCAGCGCGCCGTGCGCGAGGTGCTGCCGCTCATCGACACCGATCGGCAGGCCCGCGCGCGGCGGGTGTGGGACGGGCGCACGGAGCGCCGGACGGCTGCCGAGCGGCGCCGAGCCGCGGGCCCGGCGGCGTCCCGCCCGGCGGCGCTCTTCGCCGACGTCTCATGAGGCCGACGATCGTGCCGGCGCGCCCGTTCCCGGACGCGCCGCCACAGCCCGGCGCTCCACTGGCGGGGCCTCCCCGCGTGGTGGCGCTCGGCGGCGGCACCGGGCTGCCAAACGTGCTGCGCGGGCTGTGCCCGCTGCTCTATACCGCCGACGAGCGCGCCCGCGAGCGCGCCCCCCGCGATCGGCTGGTCGCGATCGTGGCGACCTCTGACGACGGCGGCAGCTCAGGGAAGCTGCGGGCGGAGTTCAACATCATCCCCCCGGGGGATATCCGCAACTGCCTGGCGGCGATGTCGGACAATCATGCGTTGATTGCCGACATCTTCCAGTACCGCTTCGGGGCGGGCGATGGCCTCAACGGCCATACGCTCGGCAACCTGGTGCTGACGGCACTGGCTGACGTCATGAACGATTTTCCCCGCGCCGTGGAGATCGCCGCCCGGGTCGTCGGTGCCCACGGAACGGTGCTGCCGGCGACCAGCGAGGTGGTCACGCTGGTGGCGGAATTCGAGGATGGGCGGGTGCTGACCGGGGAATCGACGATCGCCGCGGCGGGCGGACGGATTGCGCGCGTCTCGCTGATTCCGGAGCGCCCCCGCTTCCTGCCCGAGACCGTCGAGCAGATCAAGCGCGCGGACGTCATCGTCGCCGGACCCGGCAGCCTCTACACCAGCATCCTGCCGCCGCTGCTGGTGCCGCAGGTGGCGGGCGCCATCCGGCAGGCGGATGCGCTCAAGGTGCTGGTCGCCAATCTGATGACCGAGCCGGGGGAAACCGACGACTACAGCGTCCTCGAGCACGTGCTGACGATCGAACGCCATCTCGAGACGCAGCTCTTCGACTGCGTGATCTACAACACCAGCCCGGTGCCGGAGGCGCTGGCGGCCGCGTACGCGGCCCGACGGTCCGTCCCGATCGTGACGGGTGCGTTCGAGCTGAGCGCCCTCGAGAAGCTGGGCATCGAGCCGGTCGGTGTCGCGCTCGTCTCGGAGCATCCGGCCGGCAAGATTCGCCACCATCCCGAGCGCCTCGGCGCCGCCATCGCCGGGCTCGGCGCGCGGCGGCCGGGCGCGTGGCGCGGCCGGGCCGAGGCGGGAGGTCTCTGAGATGTACGAACGCTTTTACGAATTGCGGGAGCGCCCCTTTGCGCTGAGCCCGGATCCGGACTATCTCTACCCCAGCCGGGTGCACCGCGAGGCGCTCGACTACCTGCGCTACGGCCTCGAGAGCCACGCCGGCTTCGTCGTCATCACCGGGGAGATCGGATCCGGCAAGACCACCCTGCTGCAGACGCTGCTGCGCGGGCTCGACAGCCAGACCACGGTCGGCCGCATCGTCAACACCATGCTCGAGCCGCGCGAACTGCTCGAGACGATCCTGATCGACTTCGGGCTCGACCCGTCGGGGAAGAGCAAGCCGATCATGCTGCGCGACCTGGCGCAGTATCTCGTCGATCAGCGGCTCGCCGGGCGCCTGATCCTGCTGGTGATCGACGAGGCCCAGAACCTGAGCCTCGCCGCGCTCGAGGAGCTGCGGATGCTCTCCAACCTGGAAACGGAGAAGTCCAAGCTGGTGCAGATCGTGCTCGTCGGCCAGCCGAACCTGCGCGACAAGCTGGCAGCGCCGGAGCTCGAGCAGCTCCGGCAGCGGATTACCGTCAGTTACCATCTCACGCCGCTCGACGCCGACGAGACCGCGAACTACATCAACCACCGGCTGCGGCGGGCCTCGATGGGCGCGCCGCTGGAGTTCCCGCGCGACGTCACCGACATCATCCACACCCGGAGCCGCGGCGTGCCGCGGATCATCAACGTCATCTGCGACGCGACCCTGGTGTTCGGCTACGCCGAGGAACGCCGCCAGATCGACGCCGGGCTGATGGCCGACGTGCTCGTCGAGCTCGAGGCCACCGGCGTTCTGCCGCAGGGGCGGCCGGTGCCGGTGGGCGGCGGCGGCGACCTGCCGTTGCCGTCGCGCCAGCCCGCAGCCGGCGCCAGCACGGCGCCGCAGGCCGCTCCGGCGCCGGCCTTCGCGCCGCAGGGGGAGCCGGCGAGCGCCGTTCAGGCGTCCGCCCGCGCAATGATGGAAGAGTCGCGGGCGCGGGCGACGGCGCTCGACCTGCGCGAGCAGGCGATCACCCAGCGCGAGCGCGAGCTCGGCGAACAGCGGCGCGTGCTCGCTGAGGAATACCGCCTGCTGCGCACCCAGCGCCCGGCCGCCCCCGCGGCCGCCGCGGGACCGGGCGGGCGGCCGGCGGCCCGGGCCGCGACGCCGTTCGCGCCGGTCCGCCCGGAAACCGCGTGGGGCCGCATCAGGCGGCTGATGCTGGGACATAGCCGGCCGGCTGTCGAAGAGAACTGATCCACAACGATCGCAAGATCCCAACCGAGGAGCTGCCTGAATGTCCGCGTTCGCCGACACCCTGTTGAAGAAAATCGAGGCCCGTACCGCGCGCACGGGTGTCGTCGGGCTCGGCTACGTCGGGCTGCCGCTCGCCGTGGAGCTCGCCCGCGCCGGCTTCCATGCCACCGGCATCGACCTCGACGAGCGCAAGGTCAGCGCCATCACCGAGGGGCGCTCCTACATTCCCGACGTCCCGACCGCGGACGTGCTGTCGCTGACCCAGGCGGGCCGGCTCGACGCCACCACCGACTTCTCCGTGGTCAAGGACCTCGACACCATCAACATCTGCGTGCCGACGCCGCTGCGCAAGACCAAGGATCCCGACATGTCGTACATCGTGTCGGCGGTCGAGGCCATCGCCACGCACCTGCACCCCGGGATGCTGATTGTGCTCGAGTCGACCACCTACCCGGGCACGACCGATGAAGTGGTGCAGCCGATTCTCGAAGCCACCGGCCTGCGCGCCGGCGTCGATTTCTTCATCGCCTTCTCGCCGGAGCGCGTCGATCCCGGCAACCCGAACTTCCAGACGCACAACGTCCCCAAGGTCGTCGGCGGCCTGACCCCGGCCTGCGCCAAGATCGCCGGGGCGCTCTACGGCACGGCGATCCAGACCATCGTACCGGTCAGTTCGACCCGCGTCGCCGAGATGGTCAAGCTGCTCGAGAACACCTTCCGGGCGGTCAACATCGGCCTGGTCAACGAGCTGGCGCTGATGTGCGACAAGATGAACATCGACGTCTGGGAGGTGGTCGACGCCGCCAAGACCAAGCCGTTCGGGTTCATGGCCTTCTACCCGGGCCCAGGGCTGGGCGGCCACTGCATCCCCATCGATCCGTTCTACCTCTCGTGGAAGGCCAAGCAGACCGGCTTCGACCCGCGCTTCATCGAGCTCGCCGGACACATCAACGGCGGCATGCCGCATTACGTCGTCGACAAGATCGGTGAAGCGCTCAACACCAGGCGCAAGGCGATCAACGGTTCCAAGGTGCTGGTCGCGGGCGTCGCCTACAAGCGCGACATCGACGACATGCGCGAGTCCCCGGCGCTCGACGTCATGGGGCTGCTGCAGGGGCGCGGCGCCGTCGTCTCGTACGCCGACCCCTACGTTCCGACACTGCGCGCCCGCGACTGGTCGGGCCCCTCCGATCTCCAGGCCGTGGACATGGTGCGCGGCTCGATTGCGCAGTACGACTGCGTCGTCGTCATCACCGACCACAAGTCGTTCGACTATGCGGCGCTAGTAGCCGAGGCCGACCTGGTCGTGGATACCCGTAACGCCATCAAGACGCCGCATCCGCACGTCTTCCGGCTCGGAGCGCCGCACCCCAATCGCGAGAAGGTCGGCGTCGCCGCCACATAGGCCGTAGTTACTGGCCAGCGGCTTGCAGCACACTCCGCAATGGATATGGTCGGGGTGTTCTGGGTGTCGGCGTGCGTAATCCTCTACATCTATCTGGGTTACCCACTGCTGCTTGCCGTCTGGGCGCGTCTCGCGCCGCGGCCAGTGCGAAAGGCCGCCGCCGGCGACGCCTTCACATGGCCATCGATCACCATCGTTCTGGCGGCCCGCAATGAGGCGGCGCGCTTGCCGGCGCGCCTGTCCAACCTGCTCGATCTTCCCTACCCCGGCCACCGCGACATCGTCGTGGTGTCGGATGGCTCGACGGACGGTACCGCCGAGGCCGCGATCGAATTCGCACACCGGCGCAAGCTGGACAGTACGACCATCCGCGTACTGAGCGTTCCGGCGGGGGGAAAGCCGCTCGCGGTCAACGCAGGCGTGGCGAGTGCCACCGGCGAGATTCTCGTGTTCGCGGATTCGCGCCAGCGATTCTCCTCGCAGGCGCTCGTCGAACTGGCGGCGAATTTCAACGACGAGCGCGTCGGCGGCGTCACCGGCGAGCTCATCCTTGACTCGGAAGAAGCGGAGGCTGGGGACTCGTCGGTGAGCGAGGGCCTGGGTCTTTATTGGCAGTACGAGAAGTGGATGCGCCGGAACGAGAGCGCCGTGTGGTCGACCCTTGGGGCGACCGGCGCCATCTATGCCCTGCGGCGGCGCCTCTGGAGCCCGCTGCCGGCGGAAACACTCTTGGACGACGTGCTGGCGCCCATGAGAGCCGTGTTACAGGGATACCGGATCGTCTTCGAGGAGCGGGCCGTCGCCTACGACCGGGCCTCCGCCGACGCGGGTGCCGAGAGGCGGCGTAAGGTCCGTACTCTTGCAGGCAATTACCAGATTCTCGGACAGCAGCCGCGACTGCTGATGCCCGTGGTCAACCCGGTGTGGATACAGTACTTGTCCCACAAGGTGGGCCGACTGTTAGTGCCTTGGGCGCTGGTGCTGACCTTC
>JAYTEJ010000260.1:0-3188 GCA_043735365.1 Acidobacteriota bacterium | reverse complement strand
TACGACGCCGGCGGCCGGCCGGACGCACCCGGTCAGCCCGGCGCCTTCGAGTTCGCCGGATTCGATTTCTCTTTTGCCGCGCAGGGCAGCGAGGCGGCGACGTTCAGCGAGCTGTTCGCAGAGGTGCTGCACCCGGCGCCGGCCGACGGCGACGCACCGCAACCCGGGGCGGACCTGCACGCGCAGCTCAACATCGGTTTCGAGGACGCGATTCGCGGCGCGGAGCGGCAGGTCGTCGTCACCCGTCACATCGAGTGTTCGGCGTGCGAGGGCGCGGGGCGGATCCGCACCCGCGAGGGCCGCTGCCCCCACTGCCAGGCGTCCGGCCGGGTGCGCTGGGCGCGCGGCCACATGGTCTTCGCCAAGACCTGCGCCGCGTGCGGCGGCAGCGGCCGCCAGCGCGAGTCGCGGTGCGAGCCGTGCGGGGCGCGGGGACGGACGGTCCGCAGCGAGGCGGTTCCGGTGCGGCTGCCGGCGGGCATCGAGGACGGCGCCCGGCTGCGTGTGCCCGGGAAAGGGCATGCCGGTGAGCGCGGCGGGCGGTGCGGCGATCTCTACGTGGACGTGCACGTCCAGGCGCATCCGCTCTATCGGCGCGACGGCCACGATCTGATGATCGTCCTGCCGATTGCGGTGCACGAAGCGATGCTCGGGGCGCGGGTCATCGTGCCGACGCTCGACGGCCGCGTCAGCCTGCGCGTGCCGCCCGGAACCCAGGCAGGGCAGCGGTTCCGCATCCGGGGCCGCGGCGCGCCTGCGCCATCAGGCGGCCGCGGCGATCTCGTCGTCGAGGCCCGGCTGGTGCTGCCGGCGACGGTCGACGAGCGATCGAAGGAGCTGATCCGTGAGTTCGGACGCCTGAACAGCGAAGACGTCAGAAGAGATCTCCAGGTATGACCGCGAAGCGCTCCGGCAAGGCGTACTACATGATCAGCGCGGTGGCGCAGAAGTACAACATCCACCCGCAGACGCTGCGGCTGTACGAGCGCGAGGGTCTGCTCAAGCCGTCGCGGACCGAGGGCAACACCCGCCTCTATTCGGAAGAGGATCTCGAGCAGCTCGAGACCATCCTGTCGCTGACCCGCGATCTTGGCGTCAACCTCGCCGGCGTCGAGATCATCCTCAACATGCGCCGCAAGATCGAGGCGATGCAGGGCGAGGTCAACGAGTTCATCGACTACGTCAAGCACGAGCTGTCGCGCGGCATCGGCGACTGGGAGCAGCGCCTCAGCACCGCGCTGGTGAAGTCCTCGCCGACCGATCTGGTGCGCGCCACGACCACCCAGACCCTGCCCGAGCGGCCCGCCGACGTCGCCGACGAAGCGGAGCCGCGCCGCAAAGCCTGAGGCGGCTAGACTGTGGACATGGCCGCCAGATCGAAGCGTGCGCCAAGGACAAGCTGCGCCGATCGGAACGCGCCGGCGAGCGTCGCTCGTCCCTGAACTGAGGTACAATCGACGACGTTCCTCAGATGCCCTGCCTGCTTTGCGATGACACCGGCTGGAAGCCGCTCGACGCCGACGGCGCACGCCGGGTGGTGCGCTGCGACTGCTGGCGCGCCGGACTGACGGCGCGGCTGCTCGAGGAGGCGCGCATCCCGCCGCGCTACCGCCGCTGCGACCTGGCGACGTTCGTCACCTATCCGAACGAGAAGTTGATGGGCGCGGTCAAAACCGCGCGCCGCTTCGCGGAGCAGTTTCCCGAGCCGCGCAAGAGCCTGTGCCTGATTGGCCCTCCCGGCATCGGCAAGACCCATCTCGCGGTGGCGGTGCTGCGCAGCGTGGTGCTCGACAAGGGCGCGCGCGGGCTGTTCTACGACGTCCGCGATCTGCTGCGCGTCATTCGCAGCACCTACAACCCGCTGGTCCGCACCGCGGAAATGGACATCCTGCGGCCGGTGATGGAAGCGGATCTGCTGGTCCTCGACGACATCGGCTCCGAAAAGACATCGGAATGGGTCGAAGAGACGATGAACCTGATCGTCAATACCCGCTACAACGAGCGCCGGCACACGATCTTCACCTCGAACTACGAGGACACGCCGGACGACGGCGATCCCGACTGCCTCAAGGCGCGCATCGGCTTCCGGATCCATTCCCGGCTGCACGAGATGTGCGAGTTCCTCGAATACGACGGCGCCGACTACCGTCATCTGCCGCCCAACGGCGGCGTCGACGATCTGGTCATGCTCTGGAAGCGATCAGGCCGCCGCACGCTGCCGGTGCGGTCCAAGGGGCCGGTGCGCGCGCAGCTGAAGACGCCCGACAACAGCCGGGCCGAGCTCGGCTGGTCGGGGGGTAAGGCCGGTTCGTAAGCGTCTCATGGCTCTCGGGCTCTACCTCCACATCCCCTTCTGCTCGTCCATCTGCAACTACTGCAACTTCAACCGCGGGCTGTTCGAGTCGGGGCTGAAGGATCGCTACGTCGATGCGCTCGAACGAGAGATCCGCGCGGCCGGCAGCGGCGCCGCGGCCGACACCATCTTCTTTGGCGGCGGCACGCCGTCGCTGCTCGAACCGGCGGAGATCGCGCGTCTGGTGCGGGCCTGCCGGACGGCGTTCGAGGTCTCGCGCGATGCCGAGGTGACGCTCGAAACCAACCCGGAGACGTCGACGACCGAGCGGATGGCCGGATTCCGGGAGGCCGGGGTCACGCGAGTCAGCTTCGGCGTCCAGTCCTTCCGCGAAGCCGAGCTCAAACGCCTTGGCCGGATGCACTCGGTGGAGCGGGCGCGGGAGGCGCTCGCCGAGGCGCGCCGCGCCGGCTTCGACAATATCAGCCTCGACCTGATGATGTGGCTGCCGCAGCAGAGTGCCGCGGACTGGCAGGAGAGCGTCGAATCGCTGATCGCGCTCGGCCCCGAGCATGCCTCGCTCTACCTGCTCGAGCTCTATCCGAACGCTCCGCTCAAAGAGGATATGGCGCGCGCGGGCTGGTCGCTCGCCCCGGACGACGATGCGGCGGAGATGTACCTGTGGAGTATGACCCGGCTCGAGGCGGCAGGGTACCGACAATACGAGATCTCCAATGTCGCCCGGCCCGGTTTCGCGTCGCGGCACAACCTCAAATATTGGCGGGATGAGCAGTGGCTGGGCTTCGGCTGTGGCGCGCACTCCACCTTCGGGGGCGCGCGGTGGAAGAATGTCGCGGCCACCGAGGACTACGTGCGCCGCGTCCAGGCGGGGGAG
>JAYTEJ010000259.1:0-6758 GCA_043735365.1 Acidobacteriota bacterium | reverse complement strand
GTGAGCGGGGTGCCGACTTCGTCGCCGTCCCCGGTGACCATGTTGACCACGCCGGCAGGCACGCCGGCATCTTCGAGCACCTTGACGAAGTTGGCCGCGGACAGCGGGGTCTGGGAGGCGGGCTTGAAGACCACGGTGTTGCCACAGACCAGGGCGGGAATGATCTTCCACGAGGGAATCGCCATCGGGAAGTTCCACGGGGTGATCACCGCCGCGACCCCGACTGGCTGACGGATGGACATCGCGAACTTGTTGCGCAGCTCCGAGGGGACGGTCTGGCCGAACATGCGGCGTCCCTCGCCCGCCATGTAGAAGGTCATGTCGATGGCCTCCTGCACGTCGCCGCGGGTCTCGCTCAGCACCTTGCCCATCTCGCGGGTCATGTCGCGGGCGTATTGCTCCTTGCGTTCCTCGATGATGCGTGCGGCGCGGAACAGCATCTCGGCGCGGACAGGGGCCGGCACCAGCCGCCAGGTCTCGAAGGCGCGGGCCGCGGCGGCAATGGCGGCTTCGACATCGGCGCGACCCGAGTCCTGGAAGACGCCGATCAGGTCCGCGGTATCGGCCGGGTTGCGGTTCTCGAAGGTCCGTCCGCCGCTTGCGGGAACCCAGTGGCCGTCGATGTAGTTGTGGAAGGTGGGAGCCGGCATGACGGCCATTATAGGCCGCGGCTCCTGCGACGGGCCGCGGACCGCGCCGGGGACGAGCCGTGGACAAAGCACGGATGACACGGATGGCCACGGAGGAGCCACGGAGCTTCGCGCGGCACCGAATTGGCAACCGCCGCCATGGTCTTCACGCGATGCGGCAGCCTCTCAACCCGCGGACGAGCACGGATGACACGGATGGACACGGAGGGGTCAGGGATCTGCGTGCGGCCGATCCGGGCTGGCCACCGCCGGGGAGGGGTTACGCCCCGGCGGGGAGCGAGGCGACAGCCGGCCGGGCGAGCACCCGCATCTTCCCGGGGTGCTCTCCGGGGCGGCTGACGCCTCGTCCAGCGGCGCAACGCGCCGCCGGCCTGATCTCAGGATCAGCTCCGTGTCGTCTGTGTTCGTCCGTCACATCCGTGGCAGGAATCCCGCGCAGCGGAAGCTGGACCTGGGCCGAGGCTCGGCTGCCATCGAGGCGAGTGGGAGAATGGCGAGCGACCTCCCGTCCGTGGACCCGTTGGCGCTGGGTGCGGCCGTTTCTGGGTCGGCGAGCCGCGCCCCGTCGTGCCGCGGCTCAGAAGTCGTCGGCGATCTCGGCGTCGATGATCGGCGGCGGGGCGGCGGCCGCCGCTCTCTGGCTGCTCACGAACGACCGCAGCGCCGCGGTGACGTGGTCGGAGGGGTCCACGAACTCGACGCCGCTGCGGTACCGGATCGCCCCTTCCCCGAGCTCGCCGATGTGGCTGTGGGCGATGCGCCCCTTGACGACCACCGAGAGCTCGCCGAGCGAGAGGCGGAAATCGTGGAGCGATCCGAGATGCAGGGCGAAGGAGGTCTCGACCCGTGCCCCCCGTTCGCTGAGGTCGAGGATGGCCATCGGCTCGTAGACCGACACCTCGCCGGTGACCTGCCCGGTCACGTGAATACGGTCGCTGTCGCGGCTGCGGTCGCTCTCGGTCATCGCACCTTCATCTGATCCAGATAATCACCCGAGGTGATGCGCTGGGCCTGCCCCAGCGGCGCGTTGTAGAAATACACCCACGCGGAGGCGGCGTGATCGTCGGGAAGGGTGACGGCCACCTGGCTGCGGACGTAGAGGCTGCGGTCCGGATCGTCCGGCCGGAACCCCTCGATGGCATCGAGCGCGGCAAGGACGGCTTCGGCATCGGCGGTCTCGTAGAGCTCCCCCCAGACGCGCCCGTCGGGCGACGGCACCGCGGCCGGGTAGAGTCCGAGGTCGAACAGCGACGCCCGAATCGAGCCGCGGCCGAGGTAAGCCAGCTTGGCGTCGATGCCGGCCTGACGACGGCGGTCGAAGCCGGCCATCAGCGTGCCATAGAAGAAGACGAGGTCCCGCACGGTGTGCGAGAGGGTACACGGCCCGGTGGAAAAAGAAAAGGGAGCGCCTCGGGGATGGAGCTACTGGATCGGTGCCGGCGCTGCCTTGGGAATCATCTGGATGATTTCCGCCGGCACGGCGAACGAGAGCGCCACGGTCTTGCCGGTGCCGGAGAGCTGCAGCGACTCGACGACCGCCGCCGCCCGCGGATCGGCGCCGGCCTGCATCCGCGCCAGCGCCAGGAAGCCGCGGACCACGTCGCGGAGATTCTCGGCCCCCTGGTCGTCGCGGGCCTCGGCGCGGAGGCTGCCCGAGATGCCGCCGTCGACGTGCCCTGCGGCCGCGAACCACTTCACCGGCGGCAGCCGGCTGGTGACCTCGACGGGCAGCTTGGCCTGCGAGGTCAGCAGGTCGAAGCGGCCGACCGCCCAGGCGTTGTTGAACTGGCCGATATCGCCGACCAGGTCCATCATCTCGTTGTTGCTCGTGACGCTGTGCGCCGAAAGCTGCGCGTCGATCGCCGTCTTGACGGCGGCGTTGTCGCCGAAGGCGATGAGACCGGGCTCGAGGAAGGCGAGCACAAGGTTGCGGTGCATCTGCGACGCGTGCAGCTCGTGCATCATTGAAGGACCCGACGGGGATGGACCCGACGGGGGCGGACCCGAAGGAGCCGCGTTGGCGTCAGGCGCCGCGGCCGGATCAGCCGCCGCCTCCGCCGGGGCATGGACCAGGCGCTTGCCCTTGTACTCCTCGACCGTGCCGCCGTGCTCACGGATGAGCCCCTCGAGCTGGGTGTCGTTGAAGCGGCCGCGCGCCACTACCAGCGGGGCGGGCGCGCCAGTCCCGGCCGTCAGGGAGGCGACCACGTAGTCGATGTCGCGCTCGATGTCGATGCCGGTCTGGGCCTGGAATTCCTTCTGCCCCTGCTCGTGCATGGGCATGACCGCCTTCAGCCGCGTGCGCAGCTCGGAGTCCATGATGGCGCGGACATCCGCGTAGGCGACGAGCGAGGCATCGGCGGGCACGTAGCGGAGCTCGTTGGCCACGGCCGAGGCCGACACCTGCTGAAAGCCGCCGGTATAGTAGGCCACCAGGCCGGTGCCCAGGCCTGCCGCGAGAACCGCCGCCGAACCAGCCATGAAATATCGGGTTTTCTTAGTCATCGCGTGGCCCTCTCCTGAAGGATTATACCGATCGGGCGAGTAGAAAGTTCCCTCCGGCGCTACTGCTCGAGGACGTATTCGCGCCGTTCGACGGCCCGGGCCGCCAATGCCAGAAACGTAATCCAGATGACCCCCAGCCAGAACAGGCTCACCGTCAGGGACGGCGTCTCGCGGAAAATACCCTGGATGAGGCTGAGGGCGTTGTCCGCCGGCATGGCGTGCGGGACCAGCGCCTGCACGTAATAGGCGACGGTGAATCGCTTCAGGTACCCCGGGAACGCCAGCGCCACCTGCTCCCACCCGAAGATGAAGACCAGCCCGACGAGCAGCGGACGCTTGAATTTCGCCCCGATGAACGCGAACAGCGCGCCGTAGACCGCCAGCCCGAGCGCCAGCATCGCCAGGTCCTTCAGCAGGTCGATGAACGACGCCCCCAGGCTCCCCTGGAGCGGCACCACCAGCAGGTAGACGATCACGACCGACGGCAGGACGACGAGCACCGTGCAGGCGAGATAGGCGAGGTACTTGCCGAGCAGGATGGCGCCCCGCCGGATCGGCCGGGTGAACAGATAGGTGATGGTCTTGTCCTCGACCTCGTCGGCCATCAGCGCCGTACCGTAGAACACGCCGAGCACCGGCACGGTGAAGCGCAGGTAGAAGACCCAGATCATCAGCCCGAAGATGACCGGCCCGGTCACTCCGCGGCCGCGGTCGAGGACCGGCGCGCCGAGCGCCACGACGATGCGGAGGATGGCGGCAATCAGGATTGGCGCCCCGACGACCAGTGCCATGAAGATGGTGCGGCGCGACCACAGCATCTCGCCGAGCGACAGGTCGAACACCCGCAGGGCGGCGGTCAGCACCCCAGGGGCGGGAGGCAGCGGACGGGGTAGCGCGGTCGTCTCAGTCGTCTCAGCCATGGGATGCGCCTACTTGACCAGGTACTGGAAGACCGCCTGGAGGTTGTCGTCCGGCGAGGTGACCTCCTCGATGGCGCCGTACTGCCCGCTGGCCGCGAGCGCGGTGAGGCGGGTATAGAACGCATCGGGGGTGCCGGTCTCGACCACCACCGCCCCCTCTTCGAACTTCAGGCTGCGGACGTCGGCGTGATCGAGGAATTCCCTCGCCAGGGCGCGGGGGTTCTCCGCCCGCACGAAGACCGTGTGGGGATGTTCGTCGATCAGATCGCGGATGTGGTGGACATCTCCCTCGGCCAGGATCCGGCCGTTGTTGATCAGCAGGATGTTGGCGGTCATCGACTCGATCTCGTGCAGGATGTGGCTCGAGACGATGATGCTCTTGCCGTCGCGGGCCCAGTCGCGAATCAGCCGGATGGTGCGGCGGCGGGCGAGCGGGTCCATGCCGGAGAGCGGCTCGTCGAGAATCAGCAGCGCCGGGTCGTGCACGATCGCCTGGGCGAGTTTGACACGCTGGCGCATGCCCTTGCTGTAGGCGCCGATTTTCTTGCCCGCGGCGTCCATCAGGTCGACCGCCTCGAGCGCCCGGCGCGCCGCCTCGTCTGCGGCCTTGTCGGAGAGGCCGTTCAGCCGCACCAGCGCCGTGACCCACTCGAGGCCGGTCATGCGCTCGTAGAAGGCATCCTGTTCGGGGCAGAAGCCGATCTGGAAGTACAGGTGCGGGTTGCCCCAGATGGTCTCGCCGAGCACCTGGACCGCGCCTTTGCTCGGTCTCAGCTGGCCGGTGATGAGCTTCATGAACGTCGACTTGCCGGCGCCGTTGGGGCCGAGCAGCCCGGTGATCCCCGCCGGGACGCTGACGGTGACGTCGTTGAGGCCGATGACCTGGCCGTACCACTTGGAGACGTGCTCCGCGGTCACCACCGGGGCGCTCACGTCACCACCTCCACGCCGCGCACCCGCCGCTCCAGCACCGAGATCGACAGCACGATCAGCCCGGCAATCACGATCAGCGACACCGGCCAGGGGGTCGCGTAGCGCGGCTTGAGGCGGAAAATCACGTCCACCACCTGCATCAGGTTCCCGCCCACCGAAATCCACGCCAGCCGCGTGCCCCCGGTGATCACCACCATCGCCTGATAGATGGCGGCGGTGAAGAAGATGATCCCCGCATAGAGGACGCCGACGTAGCGGCTGCTCTTCGACAGCGACGACAGCGCCAGCATCGTGAACGTGGACACCAGCGCCTGGAGCAGCGCCGCCACGGTGATGGCGGGAAAGAGAAACAGGTTCTTGCGGAGAAAGGCGAAGCTGCCGGCGAAGAGCACCTGCAGCACCAGCAGCAGCAGGCCGGGCACGAGGGTCACGAAGAGGATGAAGGCGAACAGCACCGCCGCTTTGCCGGCGATGTACTCGGTGCGCATCAGCGGCTTGGACAGGTAAATCTGCAGCGCGTTGGCGCGGCGGTCGTTGGCAATCAGCCCGGCGCCGACGTAAATTGTCAGCACGAACACGAAGAAGTCCTGCTGCTCGAGATACTGCCGGAAGGTCTCGGCGGTCGGGGCGAACATCGCCACCTGTGGATAGTTCGCGGTGACGTAAATCTGCACGGCGCGGACCAGGAACGGACCCCAGGCGGCAATCAGCAGGCCCATGAAGGCGCGCTTGCGCAGCATGGTCATCATCCCGGCGCGGGCGATCACCAGCCAGGCCCGGCCCGGCACCCCCCGGAGCCCGCCGTAGCGCCGGTAACTCTGGTCGTGAATCGGCACGGCTAGGGCTCCCCCACGGCCTTGGCAAAGACGTCCTCGAGCGTCGGCACGCTCGGGCGGAGATGCCGCACCTGGACGCCGTGCTGCGCCGCCAGCGCGAACAGGTCCCGCTCGCCGGCGGTCGCGGGCACGAACACCCGCATGACATCCTCGTCGGTCGACGCCGCTTCCATCCCGGCCTGGCGCAGCACCTCGAGAAAGGCCGGCAGGTTCCCCTTGATGCGGAGCTCGAAGACGCGCCCGCCCGGGCCCTTGAGCTCGGCGATCGGCCCCTGCGCCACCACCTGCCCCTTGTCCATCACAATCACAGCGTCACAGGTAAATTCCACGTCCGGCAGGAGGTGGGACGAGAGGATCAGGTTGACGTGCTTGTTGTGGCCGAGGTCGTGGATGAGCTCGAGCATCTCGTCGCGCCCCTTCGGATCCATGCCGTTGGTCGGTTCGTCGAGGAACAGCAGGTCGGGATCGTGGACCAGCGCCTGCGCCAGCTTGATGCGCTGCTTCATCCCGGTCGAGTAGGTCTCGACGTTGCGGTAGCGCGCCTCGCCGAGGCCGACGTAGTACAGCACCTCGTGGGCGCGCTGCATCGCGTCGGCGACGGGCAGCCCCGCGAGCTGGCCGCAGTAGGCGACAAACGACACCGCATTCATGCCGGGAATGTGCGAATCACTCTCCGGCATGTAGCCGAGACGGGCGCGAATCTCGAGCGGGTGGCGGGCGACGTCGAGGCCGAGCACCGTCATCCGGCCTGCCGTCGGCGTGATGAAACCCAGCAGCGACTTGAGCATCGTGCTCTTGCCGGCGCCGTTCGGACCGAGCAGGCCGACCGCGCCGCCGGCGAAGGTCGCGCTGACGTTCTGCAGCGCCCGGTTGGCGCCGTAGACCACGGTGACCGCATCGAGATGCACGACCGG
>JAYTEJ010000258.1:0-1969 GCA_043735365.1 Acidobacteriota bacterium | reverse complement strand
GGGGGACATCGCCACGGTGAGGGCCGCGGCCAGCAGAAACAGGATGTTGAAGTAGAACGCGAAGCCGTCGATCGCGACCAGGCCCCGCGCCGCGGTGGTGGTGACGCCGTCGGTGGCGAGGAGCGCCGCGGCCGTGCCGGCCAGCACGGCCAGCGCCGCCGACGACAGCAGCCGGGTCCACCGCCGCGGCAGGAACGCGTCGAGCAGGATCACCGCGAGCGAGCCGCCGGCCAGCACCAGCTGCGGCAGCAGGTAATAGAAATCGATGCCGCCAATCCCCTCGGGCATCATCAGCGCCCGCCTTCTGGGGGGACGGCGCCCGGGGCCTCGCTGCCAGTGGTGCATGGCGGGGTCACCAGCATGCCGGGAGGCGCGGAGGGCAGCTGCACCGGCGCGGCGCTGGCGTTGCACTCGGCGGCGGCCCTGGCGATGGCGGGGCCGTAGACCGAATTCACCCGCAGCACGATCCGTCCCACGGAGGAGTCCAGCCGGCGCAGCAGCGGCGCCGGGTAGAGGCCGATCCACACCGCCAGCGCCAGCAGCGGCAGCAGCGTCGCCGTCTCGCGGACGCCCAGGTCGCGCAGGCCGCGGTTGGCCGGGTTGTCGAGCGGCCCGAACATCGTCCGCTGATACAGCCACAGCATGTAGGCCGCCCCGAGCACGACGCCGACGACCGCGAACGCCGCCCAGGTCCGGCTGACGACGAACACCCCCTGCAGCACCAGCAGCTCGCCGATGAAGCCGTTGAGTGCCGGCAGGCCGATCGACGACAGCGTCATCACCAGGAAGATGCCGGCGAAGATCGGCATCGCCGCCGAGACGCCGCCGTACGCCGAGATCTCGCGCGTGTGGCGCCGGTCGTAGATCAGGCCGACGAGCAGGAACAGCGCACCGGTCGAGATGCCGTGGTTGAGCTGATGGACGATGCTGCCGGTGATCCCCACCGGCGTCAGCGCGAACATCCCCAGCATCGCCATCCCCATGTGGCTGACGCTCGAGTAGGCGATGAGCCGCTTCCAGTCGCTCTGCGCCAGCGCCACCAGCGCTCCGTAGATGATGCCGACGATCGCCAGCACGGCCATCAGCGGCACGAAGTGCCGCGAGGCGTCGGGGAGAATCGGCAGGCTGAAACGGAGGAATCCGTAGGTGCCCATCTTCAGCATCACCGCCGCGAGGATTACGGAACCGGCGGTCGGCGCGTCGGTATGGGCGTCGGGCAGCCAGGTGTGCACCGGGAACATCGGCACCTTGACCGCGAAGCCGCAGAAGAACGCCAGGAACACCCAGGTCTGCAGCCCGGCCGGCAGCGCAAGCTCGTGGAACCTGGTGATGTCGAAGCTGTAGACGCCGGTCGCGGCGTGGGCGTGGAAGTAGATCGCCAGGATGCCGAGCAGCATCACGACGCTGCCGGTCAGGGTGTAGAGAAAGAACTTGATCGCCGAGTAGAGCCTGCGGCCGCCCCCCCAGATCGCAATCAGGAAGTACATCGGCACCAGCATCACTTCCCAGAACAGGAAGAACAGCAGCGCGTCGAGCGACACGAAGGCGCCGATCATCGCCGTCTGCAGGATCAGCAGGAGCATGTAGTACTCCTTGACCCGCACGGTGATCGCGCTCCACGACGCCAGGATGGCGATCGCGCCGATCAGGGTGGTCAGCAGGACCAGCAGCGCGCTCAGCCCGTCGACGCCGAGGAAGTAGGCGGCGCCAATCGAGGGGATCCACTCGGCGTGCTCGACGAACTGCCACGGCTGTCCCTGCGTCTGGTAGCGGAACCACAGCGGCAGCGAGACCACGAACCCGGCCGTGCCGGCGAGGTTGGCGATCCAGCGGATGGCCGCTTCCTGACGGCGCGGCACCAGCAGCAGCAGCAGCGCCCCGGCCAGCGGCACGAACAGGATCACGGACAGCAGATGGGCGTTGAAGAGCGTCATTACTCTGTTCGGGACCTCGAAGATACCAGCACTCG
>JAYTEJ010000257.1:0-5952 GCA_043735365.1 Acidobacteriota bacterium | reverse complement strand
CGCCACAGGTGCGCCTGGCGCATCAGCACAAAGGTCTCAAAGGTGTAGGAGGAAAAGGTCGTGAACCCGCCGAGCACGCCGACGAGGAGGAACGCCCGGGTCGAGGCGGCCAGGGGAAGCCGGCGGTCGGCCAGGGCGACAATCACGCCGAACAGGAAACAGCCCAGGACGTTGACGACAAACGTGCCGGCCGGGGCGTAAAGGGCGCCATGGCGATTGATGGCGCCGGCCAGCAAAAACCGGGCGCTGGATCCCAGCGCGCCGCCGATCGCCACATAAACCAGAGTCATCCGTCGGCGCCCGCTATTCCCCTTCAGCCTTCTCCGTGTCGGCCCCCTCGGCGTCGGCTTCCTCGACGAGGTCGTCGTCTTCCCACGGCCGCGGCTGCGGGCCCGGCACGATGCCGGCGATGTCGGGGTCCTCACCCGTGCTGGCGGACGCCGGTTCGTTGGCCTTGCGCACTTTGACTTCTTCGCGGCGCCGGGACTTCTCCTGCATCCGCTCCTGCTTGGCGCGCTCGCGCGCGCGCTTCTGTTGTGTGACCTTGGTGCGGTTCGCCATCGAATCCCCCCTATTTCAGCGCGCGCCGTGTGCGCGGTACAGCAAAAAGGCCGGTCAGCGACCGGCCCGGGCGTAGTGTTGGGCAGTGCAGGCCTCGGCCCGACTCGATCATCCAGACCCAATTCTAGCTGATCAACGCGCTCGAGTGCCCAAGTTATTAGGCCGTCGGCCGGCTCAGGCGCTGCCGCCCGGTCATTCGAGCCGGGAGAAATCGATGGCCTGGCGCGCGGCTTCGCGGCCATCGCAGAGCACCACGACGAGCCGCGATTCGTGCGCGACCGCCTCGGCCTTGAAATCCGACTCGATGCTGCCGCCGACCAGCAACGTGGTGGTGGCGCCGCGGCCCGGCGAGGCGACCGCCGATCGGGGAATGGTCCGCTGCGCCGCTGACGCCACGACTGGCGTGCCCCCGAGCATCAGCTCGCAGTTGGGCACCGCCACGAAGGTGTGGAGCGCGTCGAGCTGGAGGGTGGCGGAGAGCGTCACGATGCCCCGCCACGGCTTGACGGTCTCTTCCACGCCTTGGCCGCCGAGGCTGCGCGCACCCTGCGCGACGGCCCAATCGCCGCGCCGCCGCGCCTCCTCCGCCGCCAGGACCGTCCGCCGGAACTCGGTCAGCACCTGAATCTCCTGAATCGTCGAGTCGCGGATCGGGAAGACATAGGCGGCGTGGAACTGCGCGCGCGCGCCGTCGGCAGCCCCGGCGAGCCGCAGCGCCCGCTGGGTGTCGGCGGCCGACAGCTGCACGTTGACCGCCGCGACCGGGGTGAGCGCGCAGACACCCGCCAGCGTCGCCGCCGCCGCGGTCAGCCCCCGGCGCGCGCCGCCGCGCGGCGGCCTCGTCCTGTCCATCGCTACCCGCCGTGGGTGGCGTAGACCCTGGTCCGGCCGTCGCGGTCGAACGAGACGACGTCGTACTGCTGCGACACCGGGCCCTCCATGCCGGGCGAGCCCATCGGCATCCCCGGGGCGGCGAGGCCGACGACCGCCGGCTTCTCCTTGAGCAGCCGCCGGATGTCCGAGGCCGGCACGTGCCCCTCGATCACGTAGCCGCCGACAATCGCCGTGTGGCACGACTCGGCGGCGCGCGGCACGTGATACTTCGCCTTGACGGCGGTCATGTCGCTGGTGTTGGTCGCCGCCGGCGCAAAGCCGCTGGCGCGCAGATGCTCGACCCACTTGCTGCAGCACTCGCAGGTCGGGCTCTTGTAGACCGTAATCGGCGTCCCGGTCTGCGCCGTGGCCCCCGACACGCCCGCGATCAACATCGCCGCCGCCACCACGAAACCCCGCATCTTCCCCAGCCGTATCATCATCAGACTATTATGACGCTGATTCAGGGGCGCCGGGCCGCTTCACGGCCCGCGCCCTTGATCCCCCACCCCCGGCTCGAGAAAAGGACTGCAACGTGGCGGACATGCACGAGATTGACTACGAGATTTTCGGCGACGACATGCAGTATGTCGAAGTCGTGCTCGACCCGCAGGAGGCGACGGTCGCCGAAGCGGGCGGGATGATGTACATGGAAGACGGCATCGAGATGGAGACCATCTTCGGGGACGGCTCCGCCGCACAGGCCGGCCTGCTGGGCGCGCTGATGGGAGCCGGCAAGCGCCTCCTCACCGGCGAGTCGCTGTTCATGACGGTCTTCCAGAACCGCAGCGGCCAGCGCCGCAAGGTCGCCTTCGGCGCTCCCTACCCCGGCAAGATCATCGCCATTCACCTGGCCAGCCTCGGCGGCGAGCTCATCGCCCAGAAAGACTCCTTCCTGGCGGCCGCGAAGGGCGTCTCCATCGGCATCGCGTTCCAGCGGAAGCTCGGCGTCGGTCTGTTCGGCGGCGAAGGCTTCATCATGCAGCGCCTCAAAGGAGACGGCTGGGCCTTCGTGCACGCTGGCGGCACGCTTCACGAGCGCACCCTGGCCCCCGGGGAAACCCTCCGCGTCGACACCGGCTGCATCGTCGCCTTCCAGCCCACCGTCAATTACGAAATTCAGTACGTCGGCAAGATCAAGTCGGCGATCTTCGGGGGCGAGGGGCTGTTCTTCGCCACACTGACGGGCCCTGGCCGGGTCTGGCTGCAGTCGCTGCCGCTCAGCCGCCTCGCCAACCGGATCATCGCCGCGGTTCCCGGGTTGAAGGGCAGCCGGCGGGAGGAAGGCTCGGTGCTCGGCGGCCTCGGAGGTCTGCTCGACGGCGACAACTCCTGAACCGCGGCCGGTCTGGTTTCGTATACCAGCGCATGCCCGTGATTCCCGTGCGCTGGTATCGCAGCGGCCGCCGCCTGATCCGGTCGCCGCTCTTCACCACAGTGGCTGTGCTGACGCTGGCTCTTGGCATCGGCGCCGTCACGGCGATTTTCAGCGTCGTGCACGCGGTCCTGCTGCTGCCGCTGCCCTATCGCGACGCCGATCGCCTGGTCGGCGTCTGGCACTCCGCGCCCGGGCTGAACATCGACGAGTTGAACCAGTCCCCGGCGACCTACTTCACCTATCGCGACGAGTCGCGGGTCTTCGAAGACATCGGTCTCTGGCAGGGGGATTCGGTCTCCGTCACCGGCAGCGGTGAGCCGGAGCGCGTCCGGGCGCTGTCGGTCACCGACGGCACGCTCCCCGTCCTCGGCGTGCAGCCGTTCATCGGCCGCGGCTTCACCCGCAAAGACGATGCCCCGGGCAGCCCGCCGAGGGTCCTCCTCACGCACGGATACTGGGCGCGCAAGCTTGGCGCCGATCCCGGCGTCCTCGGCCGCTCTCTCATCGTCGACGGCCAGCCGCGGGAAATCGTCGGCGTCCTGCCGGCCGGCTTCAAGTTCCTGAACGAAGCGCCGCAGGTCGTCCTTCCCTTCCAAATCGATCGCGCCAAGGTCTTCGTCGGCAACTTCAGCTACCAGGGCGTGGCCCGCCTCAAGCCGGGCGTCACGCTGGCGCAGGCGAACGCCGACGTCGCCCGGATGCTGCCGCTGGTCGTGGAGCGGTTTCCGATGCCGAGCGGCTTCACCCGGCAGATGTTCGACGAGATCAAGATCGCGCCGAAGGTGCGTCCGCTCGCGGTCGATGTGGTTGGCGACATCGGGCGGACGCTGTGGGTGCTGCTCGGCACCGTCGGTCTGGTCCTGCTGATTGCGTGCGCCAACGTCGCCAACCTGTTCCTCGTCCGCGCGGAGAGCCGCGAGCAGGAGCTCGCCATCCACGCGGCGCTCGGCGCGAGCCGGCGCCGCCTCGCCTGGGAACTGCTCTCGGAGAGCCTCCTCCTCGGCATCGCCGGCGGGGTCGTCGGCCTGCTCTTCGCCGATGCCGGTATCCACCTGCTGCGCAGCATCGCGCCGCGAGGCCTGCCGCGCCTCGAGGAGATCCGCATCGGCCCGGCGGTGCTGGGCTTCACGGCGGCGATGTCAATCGCGGCGGGCGCCCTCTTCGGCCTGCTGCCGGTCCTGAAGCTGTCACGGCCGCAGCTCGCGTCCGCGTTGAAGGAAGGGGGCCGGTCGTCGAGCGACGGACGGTCCCGCCACCGCGCGAGAAACGTACTCGTGGTGGCTGAGATTGCCCTTGCGGTCGTGCTGCTGGTGGGCTCGGGGCTGATGATGCGGACGTTCGAGGCGATGCGCCGCGTCGAGCCCGGGTTCACCCATCCGGAAGAGATCCTGACGCTGCGCATCTCGATTCCCGAATCACTCGTGCCCGACCAGGAGCAGGTGGCGCGGACGCACGAACAGATCCAGCACCGTATCGAGGCGGTCGCGGGGGTGTCGGCCGTCGGCCTCGCCTCATCGGTCCCCATGGACGGCGACAACAGCAACGACCCGATCTTCGTCGAGGACTTTCCCGGCCCCCAGGGCCACCTGCCGCCGCTCCGGCGCTTCAAGTGGCTCGGAGCCAACTACTTTGCGGCCTTGGGCGGCCGCCAGGTGGCGGGACGTCCGATCGGCTGGCAGGACATCTACACGCGCGCCCAAGTGGTGATCGTCAGCGAGAACTTCGCCCGCGAGTACTGGAAGGAGCCGGCGGCGTCGCTCGGCCGGCGCATCCGCCAGAGCCCGAAAGATCCCTGGCGCACGATCGTCGGCGTCGTCGCCGACACGCGCGAGGACGGGGCGGCGAAGCCGCCGCCGAGCATCGTTTACTGGCCGATGCTGCTGAACGACTTCTGGGACCAGCCCGTCATGGTGCAGCACACCATGGCCTACGCGATCCGAACCCGCCGGGTGGGATCGCCGACGCTGCTCAAGGAGATACAGCAGGCCGTGTGGTCGGTCAATCCCAACCTGCCGGTCGCCAGTGTGCGCACGCTGGAAGAGATCCGCGCGGAGTCGATGGCGCAGACGTCCTTCATGCTGGTGATGCTCGCTATCGCCGCCGTCGTCGCCCTGCTGCTCGGGATCGTCGGTATCTACGGCGTGATTTCGTACATCGCCACCGAGCGGACGCGGGAGATCGGGATCAGGCTCGCGCTCGGCGCCGCCGCCCGAGACGTTACCGGATTGTTTCTTCGCCAGGGCCTGGTGCTGGCGCTCGTCGGCGTCGCGGTCGGCCTGGCCGCGGCAGCCTTTCTGACACGCGCGATGTCGGCGCTGCTGTTCGGCGTCAGCCCGATCGACCCGCCGACCTACGCGGCGGTGTCGATCGGACTGGTGACGGTCGCCCTGCTGGCCAGTTATGTGCCGGCGGCGCGCGCGGCGCGGGTCGATCCCGCGATCGCGCTGCGCTGGGGTCTGTAGCCCTTACCGATCTGGCGCTGGCTCGGAGACGCCCCGGGCCCGGCTGCGGCAGAGTCGGCGGCGGCCCAGCTGGTACATCGGTTGCAGCCTTAAAGGGGACGCCACATGTGTGGCGTGGAAAGGCAGCCGATGACCGCATCCCGCCGTCGTTCGTTCCCGACATGGCACCTCAGCGCCGTGGCCGCGACCGCCGTCCTGGCCGCGTGTGCACTGAACCCCGCGACCGGGAAGAAGGAGATCTCGCTGATGAGCGAGTCTCAGGAGATTGCTCTCGGCCAGCAGATGGATCCCGAGGTCCGGCGGGAGATGGGGGTGTACAACGACCCCGAGCTGCAACGCTACGTCGAGTCGATCGGCAGCCGGCTCGCCCGCCATTCCGAGCGCCCCGAGATCCCCTGGCACTTCACTGTCGTCGACGCGCCCGCGGTGAATGCTTTTGCCCTGCCGGGCGGATACATCTACATCACCCGCGGCATCCTGCCCTTCCTGCAGAACGAGGCGCAGCTCGCGGGCGTGCTGGGACACGAAATCGGGCACGTCACCGCGCGCCACTCAGCCCAGCAGTACACGAAAGCCACCGGCGCCGGCATCGGCATGACCCTCCTCAGCATCTTCGTGCCGCAGGCGCGGCCGCTCCAGGGAATCACCGAGCAGGCGCTCGGCGTGCTGTTCCTGAAG
>JAYTEJ010000256.1:0-8936 GCA_043735365.1 Acidobacteriota bacterium | reverse complement strand
AAGCTGGTATTGAGGAGGACCGGGACGCCGGTCGCGTCTCCAAACGCCGACAGCAGCCGATGGTAGCGCGGGTTGGTGTGCTTGACCACGGCCTGCAGGCGCGCCGAGCCGTCCACATGGGTGACGGCCGGGAGAAGGTCGCGCGCTTCGGCCTTGACCGGCGTCACCAGCAGCATGAACCGCGCCGCCATCTGGCGCTCGGGTTCAGGCAGATCGAAATAGCGCGCCACGTGCTCGACCGGCACCGACGGCGCGAACGGCCGGTAGGGCTCGCGGAACTTGATCTTGGTGTTGACGATTTCTTTCATGTCGGCCCGGCGCGGATCCGCCAAAATGCTGCGGTTGCCGAGCGCCCGCGGCCCGAACTCGAAGCGTCCCTGGGCCCAGCCGACGACGCTGCCCGCAGCCAGGAGCTCGACGACCCGGCCGATCAGTGCCTCGTCGTCCAGCGCGGTGGAGGCGGCCAGCCCCGCCTCGCGCACCGCGTCCGCCACGGCGGCTTCGCCGTGCGCCTCGCCCCAGTAGGCATGCTCCATCAGCCCGCGGCGCGGCTCGCCGAGCAGTGAGGCCGCATAGACCGCCGCACCCACCGCGGCGCCACCATCCCCCGCAGCCGGCTGCACGTAGAGGTCCGTGATCGGCGTCTCGCGCAGGATCCGGCCGTTGGCGACGCTGTTGAGGGCAACGCCACCGGCCATGCACAGCGCCGTCAATCCGGTCCGTCGATGCGCGGCGCACGCGAGCCCCAGCACCAGATCTTCCGTCACCGCCTGGATGCTGGCCGCGATGTCGGCGTAGTGCTGGTTCTCGGCCTCCAGTTCGCGGAGGTTGCCCGGGACCGCCCCGAAGTAGGACGGATAGCCGGAGGCCGGCGTGAAGAACGGCTTCTCGGCCTCGCGCGGCGCGCCGAACAGGGCGACAAAGCGGTCGTTGTAGGTCCGCGTCGCCGAGTGATGAAAGGAGAAATAGTCCAGATCGAGCTCGAACGAGCCATCGTCCGAGGTGCGCACCAGCTGCCGGACCTTGTCGACGTAGCGGGGCGTCCCGTACGGCGCCATGCCCATCACCTTGTATTCGCCTTCGTTCACCTGGAAGCCGAGAAAGGCCGTGAAGGCGGAGTAGAGCAGGCCGACCGAGTGCGGAAAGCGGATGTCGTCGGTCAACACGCAGCTCGAACCTTCTCCACGCCCCAGGGCGGTCGTCGACCATTCCCCGACGCCATCGATCGTGAGGATCGCGGCCCGCTCGAAGGGCGAACAGAGGTAGGCGCTCGCCGCGTGCGACAGATGATGGGGCACGAACAGAATCCGGTCCCCCGCAATCCCCAGGCTCTCGCGGATGCGGTTCTTGACCCACAGCTTATCGAGCAGCCAGGCGGTCATCGACTGCCGGAACACCGCCCCCGAGCGCGGCGCCGTCGCCATCACCGACGCCAGGATGCGCTCGAACTTCTGAAACGGCTTCTCGAAGAAGACCGCGTAATCGAGGTCGGCGCTCGTCAGGCCGCCCTGCCGCAGGCAGAACGCGATCGCCCGCTCCGGAAAGGCGAAGTCGTGCTTGATCCGAGAGAAGCGCTCCTCCTCTGCTGCCGCCACCACCGCGCCGTCGACGACGAGCGAGGCCGCCGCGTCGTGAAAGAAGCAGGAGAGGCCGAGGATGTTCATCAAAACTGGCGCCGGGCGGAATCGATGCCGGCCGCCTCAGGGGGCATCGGATTCCATACCGGCGCCGCGCCGCGCTTGTGCCGATTGAGCCCGGTGAGGGTGGCGATGGGAATGACGACCACGCCGTAGAGGAGAAAAAGAATGACGTGAGACTGAACGGCCGCCGCGCGATGGGAGAAACGCTGCCACCGCTGCCACAGCTTCATTGGTGTGCCAGAGGCCGACTCGTCCTCATCAACAATATTGAAGCATACCTTGGACCCTTGCTTCGGAACAACTCTACAGCTGAGGCGTCGTTCAGGGAGTTTCCGCCAGTCTCTGCCGGTAGGTCTGGCGCGCGGAGTCATACGCCGCCCGCGCCGCCTCGATCTCGCTGGCGCGGATCCGTCCGGCCTTCTGCGTCCAGCACTGGCTGACGGCATCAAGGCACCACTGCAGGCTCTGCCGCGAGGCGCGAACCGGCTTCCCGCCGACCAGCGCGAACACCGGGTTGGTGTGCGACGAGGGCAGGATGCGCGCCGCAATCCAGCTGCTGCGATCGAGCGCGACGTCGAAGGTCAGCGTCCGCACGACGCCGTCCGCCGGGATGTTCCGAGTCGCGACGACCGCGCCGTTGACGACGACTTCGACCGGCACCTCGCGGCTGCTGCCGACGCGAGCGCGCTCGAGATCCCAGTAAGGCTTCTCGTCGTAGCGGGCGTGACGGACGGCCTCGACCGGCGTCTCCTCGAGCCGGGCCGCGGCCGTGACCGTGACGGCAACCCGCCCGGGCGCAGCAAGCCGGATCTCGCTGTTGCCGGTCCCTGCCGCCATGCCGCTGACCGTGAAGTCCATGAGGTGGCTCTTGCCATCGGAGACATATGCGCGCCCGCTGCGGATGGCGTCGATCCATTTCCGATAGGTCAACGGGCCGTCGACCTTGGCATACGACCGCGCCTGGCCGACGCGGTCGTCGGTGATACAGGGGAAATCGGTCTCGCCGC
Source organism: Acidobacteriota bacterium (assembly GCA_043735365.1). GTDB lineage: Bacteria > Acidobacteriota > Vicinamibacteria > Vicinamibacterales > 2-12-FULL-66-21 > JALZOC01. The sequence goes on along the minus strand of JAYTEJ010000256.1, from coordinate 6,289 downwards.
TGATGCGGGTGCGGAAGCCGGCATTGAGGACGTGATACCAGATGTTCAGCTCCCAGACGTAGGGCGTGTCTCCGGCGGAAATGAAGTCAACCGCGCCCGGCTGGGTGACGTCAACGATGAACTCGTTGGCGCCGATGCCATCGAAGGCAGGCATCTCGTAGTTCGGCAGCGCCTGGCTGCGGACTTCGAGGCCCCAGCCGGAATGCGCGAAGCCGACGACGGCGTTCTGGGCACGGGCCCAGCGGAGCACGGGCAAGGTCCAGGTCGGCCAGTCCTCGAGGCGGCGGGCGCCGGGATAGTCCTGGTCGGTGAGGCCGAGGAGGACGAGGTGGCCGGCGTGGCTCGATGGAAACCCCGACACTTCGACGTCGTAGTGCATCAGCGTGTCGGGCGTCGAGAGTGCGTGATCCTGTCCACTGAAGAACTGCTTCTGGAAGTAATACGACGGCCCCCAGATGAGCACGGAGGCGACGCTCAACGCCTCTCCGGCAATCTGCGGCCACATGTCCTTCGGCAGCACCCCTTGCGTCGGGTTCTCGTAATGCGAGCACCCGGCGGAATGAATGTGGTGGTCCCCGGGGTACCAGCCGTATCGGACCGGGTTGATCCAGCGCACCAGCCGGAACAGCCACTCCCCGGGCCCGGTCACCGCCGCCTGGCGCGACTCGGCGAGGTACTCCGGCCCGCGAGACACGGTCAGGTCGTAGGCGCCCGCAGGCAGGCGGATCGTCTCGGCGTCTGCGCGATAGACCTGCGGCTGAAAGTAGAAATCCGGAGCGAGACGTTTCGAGAGCGCCGGATACACCCGCCCGATCTTGTCGGTGATGAGAAAGGCCGCGGTCGCGGGGCGGTCGTTTTCGTCGACGACGCGGAGGTGAATCGGATGGGCGGGGGCGGCGGTGAACAGGACGTCGAGGTCGCCGCGGAAGCCGAGATCCTGAGTGCCCTGTCCGACGTCGAACGACAGCGTCGCGGAGCGCTGGCCGGCGTCGCGGCTGTAGATCTGGAGAATCGCGTACTCGATCGCCAGGCCCGAGAGGCGGGCGCGCATCGGGTTGTCGGTGTAGAGAGAGATCTCCGCCCAGCGCTCGCGCACCTCGCGGTCGCCCAGCACCATCGCCGGCTCGGGCGCTCCGACCCCGCCCTTGGCGGGCACGAACACCCGTCCGCTGTTCGGGCTCCGGACCGCCAGCGGCGCCGTGATCCCCGCCTCGTTGAAGACCTTGACGAGAAAGAGGCGGGTGCCCCCCTGCACCAGATCGGGGACGGCGGCGCCCGGTTCGACCCGCACCCGGCTCTCGGGGTTGACGTGCGCCGTGACCAGCACGCGGCGATCGAGTACGGCCTGGAGCCGCGCCACCGCGTCCGCCTCGTCTGCCCTCGCGACGGCGTCGTTGAGATCGCGGCGCTGGTCCGCGGTGAACGGCTCGCCGAGGAAGCCGAGCGCGGCCTCGATGCGCCGCACCTGGGCCGCCAGCGGCTGCAGCGGTACGGCCGCGGCCGGAGGAGACGCCGGATGGGGGTGCTCCTGGGCCAGGAGGCCCGGCGTGACCGCGGCAAGGGCGGCGGCCAGCAGCGACGCCGTGCGCACGAAGCGATGCCGCATCGCAGCCGTTGTATGCGACCGCGAGTTTCCCGTCAATCTTCAACTCCCTTGAAGTAAGCTTCCGGGGCGCGCGGGCGCGTCCGACGCCCCGCGGCTCCCCTCTGCCATGCTGATTCTCGACGCACACCTGGACCTGGCCATGAACGCCCTCGAGTGGAACCGGGATCTGTCCCGTCCCATCGGGGAAATCCGCGACCGCGAAGCTGGCCTCACCGACAAACCGGACCGCGGCAAGGGCACCGTGTCACTTCCGGAGATGCGCCGCGGCAGCGTCGGCCTCTGCGTGGCGACGCTCATCGGGCGCTACGTGGCGCCCGGCAGTACGCTGACCGGCTGGCACTCGCCGGAGCAGGCCTGGGCGATGACCCAGGGGCAGCTGGCATGGTATCGCGCCATGGAAGCGCGCGGCGAGATGATCCAGATCCGCGACCGGCGCGCCCTCGACGCCCACCTCGAGGCCTGGAAGTCCCCCGCCACCGCTCCCCCGATCGGCTACGTGCTCAGCCTCGAGGGGGCGGACTCGATCGTGACGCTGGCGCACCTCGAGCGCGCTTATGGGGAGGGGCTGCGCGCCGTCGGCCCCGCCCACTACGGCCCGGGCGTCTATGCGCAGGGCACGAATGCCACCGGCCCGATGGGCGCGCCCGGCCGCGAGCTGCTGGGCGAGATGGCCCGGCTCGGGATCATCCTCGACGTCACCCACCTCTGCGACGACAGCCTCCGCGACGCGCTCGACCACTACGACGGTCCGCTGTGGGCCAGCCACTCCAACTGCCGGGCGCTGGTGCCGCACAATCGCCAGTTCGCGGATGAGCAGATTCGCGAGCTCGTCGACCGCGGCGCGGTGATTGGCGCGGCGTTCGACGCCTGGATGCTGGCGCCGGACTGGGTCCGCGGCACCTCCACGCCGGAGGGCGCCGGGGTGACGCTCGAGACGGTGATCGACCACATCGATCACATCTGCCAGATCGCCGGCGACGCCCTGCACTGCGGCATCGGCTCGGATCTCGACGGCGCCTTCGGGCAGGAGCAGTGCCCCGCCGACATCAGGACGATCGCGGACCTCTCGCGCCTTCCGGCGCGGCTGGCGGCGCGGGGCTACGGCCCGGACGACATCGCCAATATCGCGCATGGCAACTTCATCAGGTTCCTCCGGAAGGCATGGGCATGACGCCGATGGCGCCGGTGGCCGAAACGCCCGCCGAGCAGCGCCGCCGCGTCGTCGCGCGCGTCACCCGGCGCATCATTCCGTTTGCCTTCATCTGCTACGTGGTCGCCTACGTCGACCGCGTCAACGTCGGCTTCGCGGCGCAGGCGCTGCAACGCGACCTCCACCTCAGCGACACCGCCTACGGCCTCGGCGCGGGCCTCTTCTTCCTCGGCTACTGCCTCTTCGAGGTGCCGAGCAACCTGATTCTCGAGCGCGTCGGCGCCCGCCGCTGGATCGCCCGGATCATGATCGGCTGGGGCCTGGTGTCGATGGGCATGATGTTCGCGACCGGACCGCGCTCGTTCTACGCCGCTCGCATTCTCCTCGGCGTCGCCGAGGCGGGATTCTTCCCGGGCTTCGTCCTCTACCTCACCTACTGGATTCCCTCGGACGATCGCGCCCGCACCGGCGCGCTCTTCATGATGGCGGCGCCGGTCTCGATCATCGTCGGCGCGCCAGTCTCCGAGGCGCTCCTCGGGCTGGACGGCCGATACGGGCTGCACGGCTGGCAGTGGCTGTTCATCGTCGAGGGGTTCCCCGCGGTGATCCTCGGGTTGCTGGCGCTGCGGCTGCTGACCGATCGGCCGGAGCAGGCGGCGTGGCTGCCGGCCGCCGACCGGGCGTGGCTGACGAAGACGATGGCCGAAGAACAGGCGCTGCGGGCGGACGTCGGGCACGTGTCGATCCGGCGGACGCTGGCGAGCGGCCGGGTGTGGCTGCTCTGCGGCGTCTACTTCCTCAACACATCGGTCACCTACGGAATCTTCCTGTGGCTGCCGAAGATGCTGCGCGAGGCCTCGGGCAGCGGCGGTTACAGCCTCAGCGCGATGACCGCGATCCCGTTCACGGCGGCGCTGGTGGCGATGGTGCTGGTCGGCCGGCACTCGGATCGCACCGGCGAACGCAAGTTCCATGTCGCCGCCTGCGCGCTGACGGCGGCGGTCGGCCTGCTGCTGGCCGTGCTCTCACAGCACAACATCTGGCTGCTGGTTCTCAGCTTCACGCTCTCGCAGATGGGCCAGCGCTCGGTGATGAGCGTGTTCTGGGCGATCCCGCCGATCTTCCTCGGCGGCATCGGCGCGGCGGCCGGCATCGGGCTGATCAACGCCATCGGCAATCTCGGCGGCTTCGCCGGTCCGTCGATGATGGGGTGGCTGCGCACGGCCACCGGCGGCTATACCGGCGGCCTGCTGGTCCTGGTCGTCGTCCTCCTCGCCGAAGCGCTGGTCGTCAGCCTGCTGCGCCTGCCGCGGCGCGAGGCGGCCGCGGCGCGAGTGGCTTGAGGCGGCGGGTCCGGGGAGCTACACTTCGAGTTCACCTGTGTGTCGCGCGCAGCCGCGCGGTGGAGCCATGTCAACCATGCGATTCGTTCCCAGCCTTGTCGCCGTCCTGTTGTTCGGATGGTCTCCTGCGGGTCCTTCCGCCGCCGCGCAGCCAGCCGGGCAGACGCTCGACGTCTACGTCATCGACGTCGAGGGAGGTCAGTCCACGCTGGTCGTGACGCCGTCGCGGCAGGCGATGCTCATCGACGCCGGGTGGCCCGGCTTCGATGGACGCGACGCCGGACGCATCGAGGCGGCCATGAAGCAGGCCGGCGTCACCAAGCTGGACTACCTGGTCGTCACGCACTATCACACCGATCACGTCGGCGGGGTGCCGGCGATTGCCGCCCGCGTGCCGGTTGGCACCTTCGTAGATCACGGCCCCACGGTCGAGAGCGCCACCGATGCCGGCTACGTGGCCTATCTCGAGCGCCGCGGCAAGAGCAAGCACCTGTCGGTCAAGCCCGGCGAAACCATTCCACTGACCGGCGTCGAGGTCACCGTGGTCGCCTCGGCGGGCGAGACGATTCACGCGCCGCTGGCGGGCGCCGGCGCCGCCAATCCGCTCTGCGCGGCGCACCAGCCGCAGCCGGAAGACCCCTCGGAGAACGCGCGGTCGGTGGGTCTGGTGATCAAATACGGCGCCTTCCGCATGGTCGATCTCGGCGACCTGACCTGGAACAAGGAGTTCGCGCTCGCCTGTCCCGCGAACCTGCTGGGCACGGCCGACCTGTATCTCACCTCGCACCACGGCAACCAGCAGTCGGGACCGCCGGCGCTGGTCCACGCGCTGGCGCCGCGGGCGGCAATCATGAACAACGGCGCGACCAAGGGCGGGGCCGCCTCGGCATGGAAGATCGTCCATGACTCGCCAGGCCTGCTCGACTTCTGGCAGCTGCACACCGCCGTCCAGGCCGGGCCCGCCGCCAACACCAGCGCCGACCATATCGCCAATATCGACGAGAGTACGGCCTACGGCCTCAAGGTGTCCGCCAGGAACGACGGCAGCTTCAGCGTCACCAACGCGCGCAACAGCGTCGCGAAGTCCTATGGCGTCCGGGGGCAGCACTGAAATGAGCGGCATCCCGCTTGAAGACCTCCGGGGCGTCTATGCGGTGCCCCCCCTGCCGCGGCGGGCCGATGCCCGGCGCACGCTCGACCTCGACGCCGCCGAAGTGGTCGCGCGCCGGATCGAAGACGGCGGCATCACGCGCTACCTCTACGGCGGGAACGCGTTCCTCTATCACATCACCATCGACGAATACGACACCCTGGTGGCGTGGCTCGCGGGCTTCGCGGCGCCGCGCTGGGCGATCCCGAGCGTCGGACCGTCGTTCGGGCGCGCCATCGACCAGGCGACACTTGTGCGTCGTCACTCTTTCCGCTGCGTGATGACGCTCCCCTGCGGCGATCCCCGCGACGCCGAGGGGATGGAAGCAGGGCTCCGTGAAATCGCCGACGCCTGTGGCATCCCGCTGATTCTGTATCTCAAATCGGAAGACGGCTTCGGCACCGACCTCGAGCGCGGACTCGACGCGGTCGGACGGCTGGTGAACGACGGTGTCGCGGTCGCCATCAAGTACGCCGTCGTCCGCGACGACCCCGGAAGCGACGCGTACCTCGACGGACTGCTCCGGCGCGTCGACGAGCACCGCGTGATCAGCGGCATGGGCGAGCGCCCGGCGATCGTCCACCTGCGCGACTTCGGCCTCGGCGGGCTCACGACCGGCTCGGGATGCCTGGCGCCGCACCGATGCAGCGAGCTGTTCACCGCCGCCTCGGCCGGCGACTGGGGCGCGGCGGAGCGGCTGCGCGCGCTCTTCATGCCGCTCGAGGACATCCGCGACGCCTGGGGCCCGGCGCGCGTCCTCCATCACGCCACCGAGCTTGCCGGGATTGCCGCGTGCGGCCCGATTCCCCCCTTCGTCTCGCCGCTCGCCGCCGATCGCCTCCAGCAGCTCCGCCCGGTGGCCGCGGCACTCGCCGGAGCCGACGCATGAGCCGTCCGCGCATCGCGCCGACCGAGCTTCGCAGCTACCGCTGGTTCGGCAAGGACGACCTCCGATCCTTCGGCCACCGCTCGCGCGCCAAGCAGGCGGGCTTCAGCGCCGAGGACATGGCCGGCAAGCCGATCATCGCCATCCTCAACAC
>JAYTEJ010000255.1:0-4055 GCA_043735365.1 Acidobacteriota bacterium | reverse complement strand
GTGGTGGTGTCGCTGGCGGTCATCATCCTGCGCATTCGCCGCCCCGAGGCGCGCCGGCCGTTCCGCGTCGCCGGCGGCCATACCATCCCGGTCCTCGGCGTGCTCTCCTGCCTCTACCTGATGGTCAGCCTCTCGGTGATGACCTGGGTGCGCTTTCTCGGCTGGCTCGACCTCGGCATGGTGATTTACTGGTTCTACGGCCGCACCCACAGCCCGTTGCACGACCGGGCGGAGGCCGCGGCGCGCTCGGCCACCGAGAACGTCGCCAATTTCCTGAAGATGCTCGGCTTCATGATGCTCTTCAACGGCTTCTGCATCACGCTGCTGGCCTACCTGACGATTCTCAACGTCACCAACGAGACGCTGGCCCGGTGGGGCGAGCTCGATGCGGTCCTGACTCACGTCGGCATGCACATCAACCCGGAGATCGCCGACCGTTTCGGCCTGACGATCGTCGGAATTGGCGCGGTCATCACCGTTGCCGGGTTCGTGCTTGGCAGGTCGTCCGCCCGGCGCTGATCGCGGTGCGCCGCCGCCCGCAGCCGTCCTGCGGGCACCAGCACGCTCGCCGTGGTGGGTCGGATGGCGGCTGTCGGTTGTGCTGCTGCTGACCATCCTCGCCGGCGGCACCGCCGGCTACATGCTCATCGAAGGCTGGGGCGTGCTCGACGCGCTTTACATGACCGTCACCACGGTGACGACGGTAGGCTACAGCGAGACCCATCCGCTCTCGACTGCCGGCCGGATCTTCAATCTCGGGGTCATCATCTTCGGCGTCGCGACGGTTCTTTACACGTTTTCATTTCTGATGGCCCGGCTGGTCGAGGGGGACCTCCACCACCGCTGGGCCAGACGGCGCCGGACCCGCATGCTGGAAGAGATCGACCACCATTTTATCATCTGCGGATACGGCCGCATGGGAGAGGTGATTGCGGGGGAGTTCTCCCGTCAGTCGGTCCCGTTTGTCATCGTCGAACGGGACGCGGCGCGGATGCAGCAGGCGATCGACGCCGGCTACCTCGCGGTCGAAGCCGATGCCAGCAGCGAGCAGGTGCTGATCCGCATCGGCATCGAACGCGCCCGCGGCCTCATCGCCGCGGTCAGCACCGACGCCGAGAACGTCTATGCGGTGCTCACCGCCCGGCTGCTGCGGCCCGACCTCTTCATCATCGGCCGCGCCGAGACCGACGACGCCAAGGTCAAGCTGGTCCGCGCCGGCGCCGATCGGGTGCTGTCGCCGTATCAGATCGGCGGGCTGCAGCTGGCGCAGACCGCGCTCCGCCCGGCGGTGGTCGATTTCGTGCAGCTCGCCACCAGTTCGGATAACCTCGATCTCAACATGGAACAGGTGCAGATCCACGAGGGGTCGTCGCTCTCGGGCCGATCGATTCTCGAGGCCAGCCTGCGACAGCGCTTCGGCGTCGTCGTCGTCGGCATCCAGCGCGCCGGAGGGGCGATGGAGTTCAATCCGCCGCCGGAGAGCGTGATGCGGGTGAACGACTTCCTGGTGGTGCTGGGGCAGGCCCGGACGCTGCGCGAGCTCGAGGCGGCGGCGGCGGACAGCGGCCGGAGCGAGCGGTGAGCGCCAGGCTGCTGGACGGCCGGGCCATCGCGGCCGACATCCGCGAAGCGGTCCTGCCCGACGTCGACGCCTTCACCTCCACGGCCGGCCGGCCGCCCGGGCTGGGTATCGTCCTGGTGGGGGAGGATCCGTCGTCGGAGATCTACGTCCGCAACAAGGTGCGGGCGGGCAGCGAGTCCGGCCTGCGCGTCGATCTTGCGCGACTGCCGGGCAGCGCGACGCTCGCGGATCTGCTGGCGCTGGTCCGCGCCCTCAATGTCAGCGCCGTTCACGACGGCATCCTGGTGCAGTCGCCGCTGCCTCCCGGGATGGGGCGCGATGCCGCGCAGCAGGTCTTCGACGCCATCGATCCCGACAAGGACGTCGACGGGTTCCATCCGGTGAACGTCGGCCGCCTGGTGCAGGGGCGCGCGCACCTGATGCCGTGCACCCCGTCGGGCGTCATCGAGATGCTGGTGCGAAGCGGCATCGCCATCGCCCGGGCGAGGGCCGTGGTCATCGGGCGCAGCGACATCGTCGGCAAGCCCATGGCGATGCTGCTGCTGCAGCGCGACGCCACGGTGACGATCTGCCATTCGAAGACGCCCGAGCTCGCGGCGCTGTGCGCCGGCGCCGACATTCTGGTGGCGGCGATCGGCCGCCCGGGCTTCGTGACGACGGCGTTCGTGAAGCCGGGGGCGACGGTGATTGACGTCGGGATCAGCCCGGTGTCGGATGCCGCCGTCGTCCAGCGGCTGTTCGCCGACGGTTCGCCGCGCCGTGCCGACTTCGAGCGCCGCGGATCGATCGTCGTCGGCGACGTCCATCCGGACGTGGCCGGGGTGGCCGGCGCCCTGTCACCGGTGCCCGGTGGGGTCGGGCCGCTGACGATTGCGATGCTCCTCAAAAACACCGTGGCGGCGGCGCGCGCCCGGAGCCGAACGGCCTGAATGCTGCTCCGCGCGGCGCTGACGGGCGGCATCGCGACCGGGAAGTCGTTCTCGCTGGCGCGATTCGCCGCCCTCGGGGTCCCGGTCGTGGACGCCGACCGGCTCGCGCGTGAGGCGGTCGCGCCAGGCACCGCCGCGCTCGACGCCGTGGCCCGGCGGTTCGGAGCGGCGATCCTCAGGCCCGACGGGACGCTCGACCGTGCCGCGCTCGGGCGCATCGTCTTCACCGATCGGCCGTCGCGCTCGGCGCTCGAAGCCATCGTGCACCCGGCGGTGTACCGCGGGATCGGCGACTGGTGCCTGTCCCTGCCGCCCGGCACGCCGCTGGCCGTCGCCGACATTCCACTGCTGTTCGAGACCGGCCATGCCCCGGACTTCGACGCTGTCATCGTCTGCGCCTGCGCGCCCGCCGAGCAGCTGCGGCGGGTGATGGCGCGCGACGGATTGTCGGAACGCGAGGCCCGCGCCCGGCTCGCCGCGCAATGGCCGATCGAGGAAAAGGTCGCCCGCGCCGATTACGTGATCCGCACGGACGGATCGATGGCGGAGACGGAGATGCGAGTCAGGATGGTATTCGCGCGGCTGAGCGGGAAGCGCTGAGCCGGGGGCCGGCGAGCAGCCTACCCGGTGAGCGTGGCTTCGGTGTCCTTGGCCGGGGCGATGCGCTCCTCGACGAAGGTGTCCCACTCGTGGCAGTGCGGGCACTGCCACAGCAGCTCGGTGCTGCGGTAGCGGCAGCGCGTGCAGATGTGCGGATCGATGTAGAAGATCGCGTCTCGGGTCAGGCCGATGTAGCGGTCGACGAGGTGCGGTGTCAGCTGCAGCCGTGAGAGCGTTTCCCAGATCGCCTGGTGGAGCGCCAGCGCGTGTGGGTTGATCATCAAGGCGTCGAAGAGCAGCTCGAGCGCCTCGGCGGCGCCGCCGAGGCCGGTGAGGTGGCGGGCCAGGGCCAGGCGCGCCCTCCAGTCCTGCGGGTTGGCGGCGATCAACCGCCGGCAGAGAGCCGGGAAGCGGGTGGCATCCCCCAGCTGCGCAGACGAACGCTCCAGCCTGTCGAAGGTGAGATACGCGCGCTCTGGGGCGGTGTCGATGAGCTGCTCCCAGGCGGCGCTGGCGGCTGCCGCGTCTCCTTCGAGCAGCCGCACATCGCCAAGATTGAGGTAGCCCGGCGCGTTTTTGGCGTCGAGCGCAATCGCGGCGTCGAAGCGGCGCGCTGCCTCCGAGCGGTCGCCCTGCTTCAGCGCCGCCAGCCCGATCTCGTTCTCGAGGAAAGCGAGGATTCGCTGATGCGACGGCGCCGCCGCGTCGCCGTCCCTGGCGGCCTGCTTCTGCCGCATCCCGTAGGCCTCGCGCCACTGGTGCTGCTCGGCGTGCAGCTTCTCGAGGTTGGCCATGGCGTAGCGGTTGTCTGGATCCAGCCGCAGGACTTCCGAGAAGGCCTCGAGGGCGCGGTCGACGAAGCCGCCGTGCCGGTAGTCGAGCCCGAGGCACAGCAGCACGTTGGCGTGCTCCAGCTTGCGCAGGTTGGGTCGCTGCAGCAGGCT
>JAYTEJ010000254.1:0-3076 GCA_043735365.1 Acidobacteriota bacterium | reverse complement strand
CAGCCCGGCGATGGTCGCCCGGCCGCCCTCCTCCTCGTGTCCCGGCTGCCATGATGCTTCGACCCCTTCGATGGATGCTCGCAGGCGGCGCGGGCGCGGTGCTTGCGGCGGCACTGTTCGCGGCAGCGCCGGGCGCGCGCCAGTCCGGTGCAACCCCCGCGGCCCAGCCGCAGCCCGCGCCGGCGCCGCGTTCCGGTATCCTCGTAGCCCCCGGCGGCCGCGACGGCCACGGCATTTACGAGGCGCCGGCGGCCGACGATCCCGCCAATGCCGAGGCGGATCTCTCGCCCAAGCCGCCGGTACTGCCGCTCGCTCCCGCAGACGAGGCGAAGCAGTTCTGGCTGCCGCCCGGGTACCACCTCGAGCCCGTGCTCTCGGAACCGGCGATCCAGGAGCCGGCGCAGCTGGCCTTCGACGGCAACGGCCGCATGTTCGTTGTCGAGCTGCGCGGCTACGTCCAGTCCCCGGAAGGCGTCGACGTCATGCCGCCGGAGGGGCGGATCTCGCTCCATGAGGATCGCGACAACGACGGCGTCTTCGAGCACCACAGCGTGTTCGTGGACAAGCTGGTGTTCCCGCGCTTCGCCGTCCCCTGGGGCGCCGGCAGCATCCTCACCATGGAGACGAATGCGGACGAGGTGTGGAAGTACACCGACACCAATGGTGACGGCGTTGCCGATCGGAAGGAACTGTTCATCGCCGGCTTCGGCCGCGCCGGCAACCTCGAGCACCAGCAGGCCAGCCTGCTCTGGGCGATGGACAACTGGATGTACAGCACCGTCAACGCCTACCGCATCCGCTGGACGCCGAACGGCATCCTCAAGGAGCCGACGGGACCAAACGGCGGGCAGTGGGGGGTCACCCAGGACAACCAGGGCAAGGTCTATTTTCAGGGGGGCGCGAGCGGCATCCCGGCCTACTTCCAGTTCCCGATCCACTACGGCAACTTCTCCGCGCCCGACCAGCTCGAGCCGAACCTCAACATCACCTGGGGCGCGCCAATCCTCATCGGCGACATCCAGGCCGGCCTGCCGGGCACCCGGCTGCCCGACGGCTCGCTGATCCTCTCGACCGCCGGCGCCGGCAGCGACGTCTTCCGCGGCGATCGCCTGCCTGCCGACCTCGTCGGCGACTATCTCTACGGCGAAGTCGTGGCGCGGATCGTCCGCAGGCTCGAGCCGGTGAAGACGGACGGCCTCACGCAACTGCGCAACGCCTATCCGCGCTCGGAGTTCATCCGCTCTCTCGATCCGCTGTTCCGCCCGGTGGAAATGGCTACCGCGCCGGACGGCACGCTCTACATCGTCGACATGTATCGCGGCGTGATGGAGGGTGCGCCGTGGGTGAAGCAGGGCACGTACCTGCGGAAGAAGGTCGCGCAGTACCAGCTCGACAAAATTCTGGGGCATGGCCGCATCTGGCGGCTGACCTACGACGGCATCGAGCGCGACCGCACCCGGCCGCGGATGCTCGACGAGACGCCGGCACAGCTCGTCGCCCATCTCTCGCACCCGAATGGATGGTGGCGCGACACCGCGCAGCAGCAGTTGGTGCTGAAGCAGGATCGTTCGGTCGTCCCGGCACTGCAGCAGCTGGTGCGCGGCTCGACGAATCAGCTGGCGCGCGCCCACGCGCTCTGGACGCTGGAGGGGCTGGGCGCCCTTGATGCGGCGCTGGTGCGCGCCGGGCTGGGCGACCTCGATCCGGCGATGCGGATTCAGGCCCTCCGCGCCAGCGAGACACTCTACAAAGCCGGAGACGCATCCTTTGCCGGGGACTATCGCGCGCTCAGTAAAGACGCCGACACCGACGTTGCCATCCAGGCGCTGCTGTCGCTGAGCCTGGTCAAGCCGCCGGATCTCGGCGCGGTCGTGCGGGCCGCGCAGGCTGCCAACCCGGCGCGCGGCCTCCAGCACGTGGGGCGCCGCATGCTGGAGCCCTCGCCGTCGCTGACTTTCGGCGGCCGCCCCTCCGGCTCGCTGACCGCGGCCCAGCAGGCGGTCCTGCAGCGGGGCGCGACGGTCTACAACGAGCTCTGCGTCACCTGCCACGGGCCCGACGGCCGCGGCACGCCGATCGAGGGACGGGCCGGCGCCATCATGGCGCCGCCGCTCGTGACCTCGACGCGCCTCCAGGGCCATCGCGACTACGTCGTCAAGACACTGCTGCACGGACTATCGGGGCCGCTCGACGGCCGGACCTACGCCGACGTCATGGTGCCGATGGGGACGAATACCGACGAGTGGATCGCGGCGGTGGCCTCCTACGTCCGCAGCGGATTCGGCGGCCGATGGCTGGTGACCCCAGAGGACGTCCGGCGAGTGCGCGCGGAAACCACCGGCCGCACGTGTCCATGGGCCGCCGCGGATCTGCAGGCCTCGCTGCCGCGGCCGCTGGTGACCGAGCCGGCTTGGGTCGCCTCCGCGAGCCACAATTCGGAAGACGCCTCGCGCGGCCTCAACTTCGCCGGCTGGACGACTGCCGCGCCGCAGGCCGCGGGCATGTGGTACCAGGTCGAGCTGCCGTCGGCGCTGACGATTGCCGAGCTCCAGTTCGACTCTCCGCCGCAGCCGGGGGGGCGGAGCGGCGTCCCGCCGGCGGCGACTTATCCCCGCGGCTGGCAGGTCGAGGTATCCACCGACGGCCGGACCTGGGCTCCGCCGGTGGCTCAAGGCACGGGGACCGCCGCCATCACGGTCATCACCTTTCCACCGGTTCGCGCCCGGTTCGTCCGCATTACCCTGACGGACGCGGCGCCGGACGCGCCGGCCTGGTCGGTGCAGGGCCTGCGCCTCTACCAGGCGCCGGAATCCAGCGCCGCGCGCTGAGCTCGGTCGCGCGGGATCGGTTTCCGCCCCCGGTCCGAGCAGCTGGAGATGTAGGGCGTGACGATCCCGCGCCCTGGCGATTCGCTTGCTGGCGGCCGGGGGGCCGAGTACACTTGGAGGATGCTCGCGCCCGCAAGCGCGAGGGCATACGGGCCGCGCCGCGGCCCGGTCCCTGTGCAATCTCAGCCTGCGAACCGCGTCAGGGCCGGAAGGCAGCAGCGCTAAGCAGATCCTGACATGTGCCGCAG
>JAYTEJ010000253.1:0-1849 GCA_043735365.1 Acidobacteriota bacterium | reverse complement strand
GTTCAGCGGTCGGGTCCGCGGGCGGGTTGCCGCGGCGGTCGGTGCGTTCGCTGCTCATCTTTCGCTCCGTTCAACGGGCCAGTCGCCGTCATCGGCTTCGCCCTCGGGCTCCGAGCCACGCTTGTCGTCGCGGTCGGCCGTCGGTTCCTGGCTCCGGAGGTTCTCCTCGGCCGGGGAGCGGTCTCCCTCCGCCTTTTCCATGTTCGCGGCCCGGTTCGGTTTCGTGTGGTCAGCCATCCTGTGCCCTCCCGACTGTTGGCTCCGCAATCTGCGTGCCCGCGTTTCGCCTGACCGGAGTGCTGCGGTAGAGTCGCGTAGATGGACACCGGCCATGCAATCCGTTTCAGGGGAGTACACGCCAGTCGAGGGTCGGTCGAGGTGCTCCGGGGACTCGATCTGGAGATCGCCTCCGGTGAAACCATCGCGCTGGTCGGCCGCAGCGGCGCCGGCAAGAGCACCATCCTCAAGCTCATCAACCGGACTCTCCTCGCCAGGACGGGTGAGATTGCCGTCGAAGGACGCGAGGTGGGGGCATGGAACCCGTTCGAGCTCCGGCGCCGTGTCGGTTACATGATGCAGGAGGTCGGGCTCTTTCCGCACATGACCATCGCGCGCAACATCGGGCTGGTCCCGACGCTGCTCGGCTGGGAGCCGGGCCGCATTGCGGCGCGCGTGGACGAGCTCCTCGCCCTTGTCGGGCTCGAGCCCTCGATCTACGCCGAGCGGCGTCCCGACGAGCTGTCGGGCGGCCAGCGGCAGCGAGTCGGCGTGGCGCGGGCGCTGGCGGCGGACCCGCCGATCCTGCTGATGGATGAACCGTTCGGAGCGCTCGATCCCGTCACTCGCGCGGAAATGCACCACGAATTCAGCGGGATTCAAGCCCAGCTTCACAAAACCATCGTCCTCGTCACCCACGACATGGCCGAGGCCTTCGTGCTCGGCACGCGGGTCGGCGTCCTCGCGGACGGCGTGCTGGCCGTCCTCGATGCGCCGGCAGCCATCGGCCGTTCGACCGACCCCCGCGTCCGACCGCTGCTGCAGCCGCTGCTCGAGGCGAGCGCCGCGCTCGAGGGAGGACGATGACGCTGCTGTCGTTCTGGCGCGCCCACGCCGGGGAGTTCGCGGCCCTGATGGGCCAGCACCTGATGCTCGTCGGTCTGTCGACGCTGGTGGCCATTGGCGCCGGTGTTCCACTCGGCATCCTTGCCGCGCAGCGCCCGCGCATCGGTGCGCCGATGGTCTGGTTCGCCAATGTCGTGCAGACGATCCCGAGCCTGGCGATGTTCGGGTTCCTGCTGCCGCTGCCGCTGGTGGGCGGGCTCGGTGCCCGCGTCGCGATCATCGTCCTGATCCTGTATGCGCTGCTGCCGATCGTGCGGACCACGACCGCCGGGCTCCGCTCCGTGGATGCGGTGCTCGTCGAGGCCGGCACCGCGCTCGGGATGACGCCGTGGCAGCTGCTCCGCGACGTCCAGCTGCCGCTGGCATTGCCCTCGATCGTCGCCGGCATCCGCGTCGCCGCGGTCATCGGCGTCGGCACCGCGACGATTGCCGCCGCGGTCGGCGCCGGGGGCCTGGGCGAATACATCTTCCGCGGGCTATCGATGGTCGATGCGACCGTCATCCTCGCCGGGGCGGTGCCCGCGGCGCTACTGGCGCTGGCCATCGACGGCGCGCTGACGCTGATCGAGCGCCGCGTGCGCGCGGCGCGCCGGCCGCCGCGGGCGTTGCGGCTCGCGCTGATCGTCGCGGCGCTGCTCGCGCTCGCCGGCACGGCGGCCGGCGTGCGCGCGCTCGGCGGCCCGTCGGGGGCCATCCGCGTCGGGTCGAAGAACTTCACCGAGCAGCT
>JAYTEJ010000252.1:0-2630 GCA_043735365.1 Acidobacteriota bacterium | reverse complement strand
GGCATCCGGGCATCGCCAAGCAGCGACACGATCGCCTCCATGTCCTGGAGGATGAGATTGGCGCGCTTGTAGGTGGCGAAGCGCCGGGCGAAGCCGATCGTCAGCGCCTCGAAGGACAGCGTCGCGCGCGCCTGGGCGACGGCGTCCGCAGCCTCGCCGCGCGCTTCGGCCTGCGCCGCCGCCCGCTGTCGTGCGACCTCGATCAGCTGCCGTTTCAGCGCCTGGTGCGTTTCCCAGATCTCGCCGTCGTCCACCGCCTCGATGGCCTCCCAGAAGCCCGGGTGGTGGCAGCGCGCCGGCCAGTCCGGCCCGAGGTGGCGGTTGTAGACCTGGCGCATCTGCGGCGCCAGCCAGGAGTGGACGTGGACGCCGTTGGTGATGTGGCCGACCGGCACCTGATCCTCGCTCGCGCCCGGATAGAGCGCCGTCCACATCGACCGCGACACCTCGCCGTGGAGCGACGACACCGCATTGGCGCGCCGGCACAGTTTCAGGGCGAGCACCGTCATGCAGAAGCTCTCGGTGGCGTCGCCGCCCCTGATCCGGCCGAGGTCCATCAGTTCCTCGGCGCTGAGCGTCATCGCCTCGCGGAGCGGCCCCAGGTGCTCCTCCACCAGGGAAGCGGTGAAGCGGTCGTGCCCGGCCGGAACCGGCGTGTGGGTGGTGAAGACGACCTGCGAGGCGGTGCGGCGACTCGCCTCGCGGACGTCGACGCCCTCGTCGTGCATCCGCCGGC
Organism: Acidobacteriota bacterium; assembly: GCA_043735365.1. Classification (GTDB taxonomy): domain Bacteria; phylum Acidobacteriota; class Vicinamibacteria; order Vicinamibacterales; family 2-12-FULL-66-21; genus JALZOC01. Next base: position 1,894 of record JAYTEJ010000252.1, on the reverse strand, counting down.
TGACGAGCTCGAGCACCGCGAACGCACTGTGCCCCTCGTTCAGGTGGACAACGCCCGGGACGATGCCCAGGGCGGCCAGCGCCCGGACGCCACCGACCCCGAGGAGCAGCTCCTGGCGGATGCGGATGCGGGTGTCGCCGCCGTAGAGCCGCGCGGTCAGCTGGCGATCCTCGGGCTGATTGCCGTCCACGTTCGAGTCGAGCAGCAGCAGCGTGCTGCGGCCAACCGAGAGCGTCCAGACCCGGGCGAAAATCGTTCCGGTGCGCGTCGGAATCTCGATCACGATCGGTACGCCGCGGCTCACCGCGAGCTCGATGGGCAGCCGCCGGCTGTCGACGGCCAGGTACTTCTCCTGCTGCCAGCCCTCCTGATCGAGGCGCTGGGTGAAGTAGCCCTGGTCGTAGTAGAGCCCGACCCCGACGAGCGGAATGCCGAGGTCCGAGGCGCTCTTGATGTGATCGCCCGCGAGGATGCCGAGCCCGCCCGAGTAGATCGGCAGGGACTCGTGCAGGCCGAACTCGGCGGAGAAATAGGCCACCGGCCTGGCGCGCAGCACCCCCGCATACCGCGCACCCCAGGTGCGTCGATCCTGGAGATACTCCTGCATGCGGCGGTAGGCGTAGTTGATGCGGCTGTGCAGCACCAGCTCGGAGGTTCGCGACTCGATGGTGTCGAGCGAAATCTCCTGCAGCAGCGCCACCGGGTTGTGGCCGGTGCGCCGCCAGAGAACGGGATCGAGCTCGCGGAAGAGGCTGGTCGCTTCCTGGTCCCAGCACCACCACAAGTTCTGCGCCAGCGCCGACAGACGCTGATACGCCGGCGCGGTGAAGCGCCCGGCGGTGCGGGCGTCGTCCACCAGCGGCGCCAGCTGGGTCCCGGCGGCGACCAGCGACTGAATTGCCTCCTCTTCGAACGTCCTGGCCTCGACCGTCTGCACGACGAGCACGCCGAGCAGCACGCCGGCGTGGAACAGCGGCACGCCCAGGAAGGATCGGTAGGAATCCTCGCCCGCCTCGCTGAAGTACTTGAAGCGCGGATGCCGCGAGGCGTCGGCGACAGCCACCGGCTGCTGCTGCTGCGCGACCAGCCCCGCGAGCCCCTCGCTGAGGCGCATGCGGACCCGGCCGACGCTCTCCGGCCGGAGGCCGACGGTGGCGGCCAGGACCAGGTTGGCGCGATCGGGCTCGAGCAAGTAGACCGAGCAGACGTCGGTGTCGAAGCGGCGCTGGATCTCGTGAACGATGTTGGCCAGCGTCTCGGATGGATCCCTCTGCGCCGACCGCAGCCGGCTGATCTGATCGAGACTCCAGGACGGCGCGGGTGTCGATCCCGCCGCAGGGGCTTCTCGCACGCTCACGCACACCTCCGGAAAAGCGGATCGACGGCGATCACGCGGTCCCCCCTGCAAGAAGAAGCCCGGCGTGGAACGTTGATGTTTCCGATCATCCGGCGATGCCGCCTGCCTCGTTCTCGACATAATTGTCGCCACAGGCGAAAAAGGCGGCAGAAGGTGTCGCCGATCCGGCGGGTGCGCGTCTGCGGGCCCGGTGCCGGCCGCTCGCTGTCCCGTCGACGAGGCCCGATTTCTCAGGGGCGGCACGGAGGCGCGCCCGTCGTGGCGCCCTCACTCGCGGCCGTGCGCGCGTGCGATTCCCGCCTGGCGCACACCTTGCTCAGCCGTCAGCCATCAGGCCGTTATGCATCCCACCGCCGATTGCTCCGCTTCGGCCGACCGCCTCGCGACGCAGTTCATCGAGCTGCCAGGGCTGCGGTTGACTCCACCGCAGGCCGCGCGGCTTCTTGGCGTCGACCGGCGGATGTGTGAAGAGGCCGTGTGCCTGCTGCTCGAGGCCGCATTTCTGCGGCGGATGCCTGATGGCAGCGTCGTTCGCGC
>JAYTEJ010000251.1:0-6025 GCA_043735365.1 Acidobacteriota bacterium | reverse complement strand
GGGTCCTCAGGGGTCGGCAAGTCCACCATCGTCAACCGGCTGCTGGGAGAGGATCTGCTGCGGACCAACGACGTCCGCGAGGCGGACAGCCGCGGCCGCCACACCAGCACCGCCCGTCAGCTGGTCCGGCTGCCCGACGGCGGAGTGATCATCGACACGCCCGGCATGCGCGAACTGCAGCTGTGGGAAACCGGCGACGGGACGGCCGGCTTTGAAGACATCGATGCGCTGGCCGCGGAGTGCCGCTTCCGCGACTGCCGGCACAGCCGCGAGCCAGGCTGCCGCGTCCAGGCCGCGGTGGCCTCGGGCGAGCTGTCGCCGGGCCGCCTCGAGAGTCATCACAAACTCCAGGCCGAACAGGCACACCAGTCGCGCCAGCTCGATCAGCGCGCCCAGATCGACGAGAAGCGGCGCACCAAGGCGGCGACCCGGGCGCTGCAGAAGCGCCTGAACGAGAAGCACCGCGACTGAGCGGCCGAAAATCGGAAACCACCGGGCCGTCACAGTGTCAGCTGCCACCGCATCGCAGATGTCGGCGCTTCCTGATGAGCGAGACCATGCAGAAAATCGGTCTGCTGACCTTCAACGGCTGGGCGATCGACGGCTATCTCAAGGTGTTCTGGCGGGATGCGCCGTTGTGGCAGCTCTGGCCCCAGGTGGCGGTGCTCTGCGGGCTGACGGTTGTCTTCCTGGCCGCGGCGCGCGCGCTCGGTCGTCGTTGGGAAGCCGCCTGATCGGCCGGGCCGCTACGCGGCGCCGCTGCCCGGCACGTCCTCCTTCAAGTCGATGCCGAAGCGTTCTGCCATGCGGTAGAGCGTGCGCCGGTCGATACCGAGGACTTCGGCGGCGCGGGTGCGGTTGCCGCCCACCTGCTCGATGACGTGCAGCAGGTAGCGCCGCTCGACCTCGTCGAGCGCGGGCAGATCGGCGAACAGCCGTTCGTGCAGGTCGGGCGTGCTGCCCTTGAAGGGGAGGTCGGACTCTTCGACCACCGAGCCGCGGCTGAACACCACCAGGCGCTCAATCGTGTTCTCCAGCTCGCGCACGTTCCCGGGCCATCGGTAGGAGGTCAGCGCCTGCACCGCGCCTGGCGAGAGCTCGATGCGGCGGCCGGCCCGGGCGCAGGCGTTCTGGAGAAAGGTTTCGATCAGCAATGGGATGTCCTCGCGCCGCTCGCGCAGCGCCGGCACGCGAATGATGATCACGCTCAGCCGGTAGAAGAGGTCCTGGCGGAAGCGCTGCGAGGAGACTTCGCGCTCGAGATCGACGTTGGTGGCCGCCACCACCCGCACGTCCACCTTGGTGACGCGGCTGCCGCCGACCGGGCGGACTTCGCCTTCCTGCAGCACCCGCAGCAGCTTCACCTGGAGGCCGGGCGAGGTCTCGCCAATCTCGTCGAGAAACACCGTGCCGCCGTGCGCCTGCTCGAAGATGCCCTTGGTGTCGGAGACGGCGCCGGTGAACGCGCCCCGGGCGTGACCGAACAGCTCCGACTCGAGCACCGTCTCGGTCAGCGCGCCGCAGTTGATCGGCACGAAGGGCCGTTGCGCGCGCCGTCCGTGGGCGTGGATGGCCCGGGCCACCAGCTCCTTGCCGGTGCCGCTGTCGCCGATGATCAGCACCGGGGCGGCGGCGTTGGCGGCGTGGGCGATCTGCTTGTAGACCGCGAGCATGCCGGCGGTGCGCCCGATCAGCCCCGGCGGCGGCACTTCCGCCGACGGCCGCCCGGTGACGGGCGCGGCGACGTCGGCCAGGGCGCGGTCCACCGTCGCCTTGACCTCCGTGATGTTGAACGGCTTGCTGATGTAGTCGAACGCCCCCGCACGGACGGCGTCGATCGCGGTCTGCAGCGTTCCGAAGCCGCTGATCAGCACGACATGCCCTTTGGGATTGCCGGTCTTGAAGGCGCGCAGCACGTCCATGCCGTTCTGCTGGGCGTCGAGATTGATGTCCGAGATCAGCAGGTCGAAGGGCTGCGCCGCCAGCGCCAGCGCCTCGTCGACGCGCTGCGTCGCCCGCAGCTCGCGGTCCGGCCGCTCGAGCAGCTCCGCCATGAACCGGCAGGTCTCGCCGTCGTCGTCAACAATCAGAATCCTGGGCATGATCTCTTTCCGTCGCCTCGGTGAGAGGCAGCTCGATCGTGAAGGTCGTCGGTTGGCCGGGGTCGCTCTGGGCGTGGATGGTGCCGCCGTGGCGCGAGACGACGTCGTGGGTGATGCTGAGGCCGAGGCCGGTGCCCCGGCCGGTGGGCTTGGTCGTGACCCACGGCTGGAAGATGCGCGGCAGCAGTCCCGCGTCGATGCCGGTGCCGGTGTCGCTGATGCGGATGCGGATCGCGCCGGCGCCCGTCGAGGCGTCGATCCGCAGGGTGCCGCCGTCGGGCATGGCGTCGAGACCGTTGGTGATCCGGTTGAGGATGGCGAGCTCGAGCTCGCCGGCGTCGGCCCAGATCGACGGCAGCCCGGCGGGCACGTCGAGGGCGAGGGCGACGCCGGAGGCATCGAGCTTGGGGCGCGCGACGTCGGCGACTCGCGAGAGCAGGCCGCGCACGTCCACCGCGGCGCGATCGGCCGGCTTGCGGGAATGATCGAGCAGCGTGCGCACCACCGAGGTGACCTTGGCGATCTGCTCCTGGACGATCTCGAGGCGGCGGGCGATGCGGGGATCGGCCGCCGCCTCTTCCTGGAGCATCTGCACGTAGCCGGAGATCAGGTTGAGCGGGGTGCCGACCTGGTGCGCGACGCTGGCGGCCATCTGCCCGACGGCGGCGAGCTGCTCGTTGCGCGCCACCGCCTCGCGCAGCGCGAAGACGCGCTTGTAGCTGTCGACCAGCTCCTCGTTGCGCAGCCGCAGCTCCGTCGTCGCCTCGGCGACCCGCTCCTGGAGCGCCTCGTTGAAGTTCTGGAGGCGGCGGAGCATGTCGTTGAGGCCGACCGCGACGGTGCCGATTTCATCGGGCCGGAGGAGCGCGGCGCGGGCGGTGAAGTCCCCCTCGCCGGCGCGCGCCATGGTCTCGCGGATGCGGTCGATCGGCTGGTGGATCAGGCGGCGGCCGAGCAGGTCCACCAGCAGCGTCAGGATGAGGATCGCGGCCGGGGTGAAGACCAGCGTCACCTGGCGCCCTTTCTTGCGGAACTGCTCGACCGAGCCGAGCGACACCGTGGCGACCGCGGCGACGCGCGCGCCGCCGGGTGGGGAAACCGGGACGGCAACGATGGCGTTGCTCGGCGCCGCGGGGCCCGAGACCGTCTCGCCGGCGGCGACTGCCTGGCGCGCCAGTGCCAGCGCCTCGTCGCGCTCCTCGGATGAGGTGCTGGCGACGACCGTCGCCACGCCGTTCGACACCTCGACGATCGACAGCGTGCGCAACGCCGGTGCGGTGAGGACGACGTCGTGGAGGTCGCCTGCGAGCGCGGCGCGATCCACGGGCTCGCTCCTGAGCTCGTAATCGTCGGCCACCGCCAGCGCCGTCAGGCGAGCCGTTTCCATCAGGTCCTGTTCGACGGCGCGTTCGAAGACCCCGATCTCGAGGAAGGCCTCGATGCCGATCACCGCCGCGGTGCTGAGGGCTACGAGCAGCGCCAACCGAAGACGGAGCGAAAGAGTACCGCGCCTTTTCGCCCCGGTGGGGCGCGGCTGCACCGCCAGGGGACGGTCGGAGGCCGAGGGGGTGAGGACCGAAGTCATTGCATGGGGGCGCTTTGAATCATTCTATCGGCCGTCGTCTGGACTGGCACCGGGATTGTGTTCAGAATCGGTGCCTGCCAGGATCGGCCGCGCGTGCGGCAGCAAGAGCGCAGGATGAACTCATCCACAGAAGACAGCCGCCGGACGGCCGGCGCCTCCGGGAGCGTAATGCGATTGACGATGTTGTGGCTGGGTGTGGCCCTGATTCCGCTGGCGCTGGCGGCTCAGGCCCCGGGGCCGGCCCGTCTGCCCCTACCCCTACACCTGCCGCCGCCGCAGCCGGCCGTGGCCCAGACCCAGCCGCCGGAGCACTCGGTGATCGGGACGCTCGACGACGTCAACGTCGCCGCGATGCAGATCGTGGTGGGGGCGTCGTCCGGGCGGCGGACGCTGCACCTGCAGCCCGGTGTCATCATCCGCCAGGGGTCCCGGACCATCAAGGTGTCGGAGCTGCCGGCGCACAAGGGGGAGCGCGTCAAGGTGCGTTATCGCGAGCGCGGCGGCGTGCAGCGGGCCGCCTGGATCGTGCTGGCGTCCCCTCCTGCGCGGGCGTCGAAGCGGTAGCGGTATACTCGCGCACGAGCGCCTCCGATGCCTATCTTCCGCCGCGCGCGTCCCGCGCCGGGCCCGGCCTCCGGTATGCCCGGCCTCCTGGTGCTGGCTGCGGTCCTGATCCAGGGCTGCGCCGGCATGAATTCCCAGACCTATGCCTACGCGACGCTGGACGAGGCCCGCGGCGCCGGAGCGATCGCGAAGGGCTGGGTTCCGGAAGGACTGCCGCCGGGGTCGCACGATCTGCGCGTCGCGCAGCTGCCCGGCTCGACCGAGCACTGGGGGATCGTCAATTTTCCGCGCGCCGAGCAGGACGCGCTGCGCGCGCTGCTGCTGCCGGGAGAAATCTCGCTGACCGGGGAGCACTGCGACACGCCCGGGCGGATCGAATGGTGGCCGGTGCTGCTGCGTGGCTCGCTCGACGCCGAACGACTGGCGGCAACCGGCATCCAGGGCTATCGCGCCCGCAGCGGCAATCTGCTGTTCGCGGTCAACTGGAGCCAGGGCAGGGCGTATTACTGGCAGGCGGTGGCGAAGTAAGTGACGGGCAAGTAAGTGACGGGCAAGTAAGTGATCGACAGGTAGGACGAGGGGAGCCCCCCGGGGGGACGGCGGACTTGGTGCCGAGGCCTGGAATCGAACCAGGGACACCAGCATTTTCAGTGCTGTGCTCTACCGACTGAGCTACCTCGGCACGCCTTTGTTCTCGAACGCTCCGTCCGTGCGGCGCGCCGCCTCGGACAGAACCCCCATCATAACAGTCGCAGCCGCGTCTCGACAAGAACCGTGTACCTTTTGCTCTTGTACTTTGGATCGCAATTTGGTACCGTCCCGCCAGCATGCCCAGACCATCAGCGGTTTCCGCACCGCCGACCGACCTTCCTCGTCGAACGCGCCCTCGCCGGAACTGGCTGACGCCCGCCCTGGCTTTCGCCGTCTGTGTGCTGCTGGTCGAGGCGGTGTTCGGCGACAGCGGCGTCGCCGGCCTGCTCAACGCCCGGCGCGAGTATCGCGAGCTGTCGGCGGGCCTGGCGCGGGTGACAGAGGAGAACGCCGGGCTGCGCGAGCAGGCCCGGCGCCTCCATGAGGATCCGGCGATGATCGAGCAGATCGCGAGGCAGGAGCTCGGCCTCATCAGGCCGGGGGAGATCCTGGTGGTCCTCGAAGATCTGAAGTGACGAGGCTCAGACGGCGGCGACTTCGTCCCTGAGCAGGCCCAGCTCGCGGCGGACCTTCTCTTCGATGGTCTTGGTGATCTCCGGGTTTTCCTTCATGAACTGCTTGACGTTCTCGCGCCCCTGACCGAGCCGCTCGCCGGCGAAGGCGAACCAGGTGCCGCTCTTGTCGACGATCTTGCGATCGACCGCGAGGTCGAGCAGGTCCCCTTCCTTCGAGATGCCTTCCCCGTACATCACGTCGAACTCCGCCTCGCGGAACGGCGGCGCGACCTTGTTCTTGACCACCTTGACGCGGGTGCGGCCGCCGACGATCTGATCGCCGTCCTTGATCGCGCCGATCCGCCGGATGTCGATCCGCACCGACGCATAGAACTTGAGGGCGCGGCCGCCGGTGGTCGTCTCCGGGTTGCCGAACATCACGCCAATCTTCTCGCGCAGCTGGTTGATGAAGATGAGCGACGTCTTCGACTTCGAGACCACGCCGGTGAGCTTGCGCAGCGCCTGCGACATCAGCCGGGCCTGGAGGCCCATCTGCGCCTCGCCCATCTCCCCCTCGATTTCGGCGCGCGGCACCAGCGCCGCGACCGAGTCGACGACGACGACGTCGA
>JAYTEJ010000250.1:0-3418 GCA_043735365.1 Acidobacteriota bacterium | reverse complement strand
CGGCGGGGTCGTCGGAGGCGCGGAGCGCGGCGGCGATCGCGCTGCGCGGGCGGGCGGCCTGGGAGCTCGATTTCTGGGGGCGCTACCGCCGTGAGACCGAAGCCGCGCAGGCGCGCCTGCTCTCGACCGAGTGGGTGCGGCGCGAAGTGATGTCGGGGCTCGTCAGCCGCGTCGCGGAGGGATACTTCTCGCTGCGGGCGCTGGATCTGGAGCTGGATGTGGCGCAGCGGGCGCTGGCGTCGCGGCGCGAGTCGCTCGGCCTGGCGCGGATCCGCGAGCAGGGAGGGGCGACGTCGCTGGTCGATGTGCGCCAGGCCGAACAGCTGGTGTATTCGGCGGCGGCGACGATTGTCGATCTCGAGGGGCGGATCGCCCAGCAGGAGAACTTCCTGTCGATGCTGGCGGGCGGGCTCCCCGGCGCCATTACCCGCGGCCGCGACCTGACGGCGCAGCCACATGCGCCCGAGGTGCCCGCGGGCCTGCCGTCGGATCTGCTGGCGCGCCGGCCCGACGTCCAGTCGGCCGAACAGAATCTCGTGGCCGCGGATGCGGAGATCGGCGTGGCGCGCGCCGCCTACTTTCCGTCGATCACCCTGACTGGCAGCGGCGGCGTGCAGAGCACGGCGCTGGCGGCGCTGTTCAGCGCCGGCGCCGGCGCCTGGTCGGCGGTCGCCGGACTGGCGCAGCCAATCTTCACCGCCGGGCGCACGCGATCCCAGGTGGCGCTGGCCGAGGCGCGCCGGACCGAGGCGGGGATCGGCTACGAGCGGACGGTCAAGGGCGCGTTCCGCGACGTCTCGGATGCGCTGGTCGGCTACCGGACATCCAGGGAGTTTCGCGCGCAGCAGGAGCAGCTGGTGGCCGCCGCCGAGGACGGCCGACGGCTGGCGGACATCCGCTACCGCGGTGGCGCCACCAGCTACCTCGAAGTGCTCGATGCCGAGACGCGGCTGCTGAACGCGCAGCTTGCGCTCGTCAACGCACGGCTGTCGGAGCTCACCGGCTTTGTCGAGCTCTATCGTTCGCTCGGCGGCGGCTGGCAGGGTTAACTTTCAAATTGCAGGAGTGCACATGACCACATCCTCGTCGCGGCGCACCTTTCTTCGCTCGGCCGGGCTGATGACCGGCGGCGTCCTTTTCCTCCGCCACGCGTCAGGGGTGCTCGAGACGCCGGCGGCGGCGTGGCAGGGGGCGGCCGCGGCCGCCGATCCGCTGGCGGCGGCGCGCGCCCAGACCGGCGCGCAGGCGATCGCCACCACCCCGCTCGGCGAGCGGCTGGTGATGCTCTCGGGCCCCGGCGGCAACGTCGTCGTGCTTCACGGTCCCGACGGCAAGGTGGTGGTCGACTCGTTCGTACAGCCGGCCTGGCCGAAGCTGAAGGCGGCGCTCGAAGCGATCGACGGCCAGCCGGTGAAGACCTTGATCGACACCCACTGGCACTTCGATCACACCGACAACAATCCGCACTTCCGGGAAGCCGGGGCGGTGGTGCTGGCGCACGAGAAGACCAAGACGCGGATGAGCCAGGCGCACGACCTGCTCGGAATGCACGTTCCTCCCTCGCCCGCGGCGGCGCTGCCGACCAAGACCTTTTCCACCCGGGAGAGCCTCAGCGCCAACGGTGAGCAGATCGAGCTCACCTACATGCCGCCGGCGCACACCGACACCGACATCTTCGTGCACTATCGCAAGGCCAACGTCCTGCACATGGGAGATCTGTTCTTCAACGGCTTCTACCCGTTCATCGACGCCGGCACCGGTGGTCGCATCGACGGGATGATCGACGGCGCCGGAAAGGCGCTGGCGATGACCGACGAGAAAACGAAGATCGTGCCGGGTCACGGCCCGCTCGGCGATCGGGCGGCGCTCGAAAACTATCGCAAGGTGATCACCGCGGTGCGCGACCGGGTGCGCGATCTCAAGCGTGCCGGCAAGACGCTCGCGCAGGTGCAGGCGGCGAAGCCGTCCGCCGAGTTCGACGCCGCCTGGGGCAAGGGATTGATGACGCCGGACGCCTTCGTCGGCGTTGTCTACGCGACTGTAACGGTCAGCCGCGGACGAACGGCTCGCGGGGATCGTCCGGGTCGGCCCAGCGATCGTTGGGCACGAGCGGCGCCCAGCCGGGGCGGGCGGGGTCCTGGTCGTAGGGGTAGTTGCCGAGCTCTTGGTAGAGCTCGGCGTACTGCGCCAGCTTGTCGCGATCGAGCCGGACGCCGAGCCCCGGGCCATCCGGCACCCGGATGGCGCCGTCCTCGTACTGGAGCCGGCCCCCCTCGATGATGTCGTCGGTAAGGTGATGGTAGTGGGCGTCGGCGGCAAACGACAGGTTCGGCACCACCGCCCCCAGGTGCAGCATCGTCGCCAGCTGGATCCCGAGCTCGCCAGAGGAGTGGACGGCCACGCCGAGCTGGAAGGTGTCGCAGACCCCCGCCGCCTTGACGCAGGGGCGGATGCCTCCCCAGAACGTGGTGTCGAGCAGGATCACGTCCACGGCGCGGTTGAGGACGTTGGCGGCGAGCTGCTCGAAGTTGACGACGACGGTGTTGGTGGCGAGCGGAATGCGCAGCCGCTCGCGCGCGTGGCGCATGCCGGTGAGGCCGAAGACCGGATCCTCGAGGTAGTCGTTGTCGAGATCCTCGATGGCGCGGCCGAAGCGGATCGCCTGTTCCGTCGTCCAGACCGCGTTGGGGTCGAAGCGGAAGGAATCGCCGGGCAGCGACTCGGCGACGGCCCGGTAGCATTCGAGGTCGTGGTCCGGCGGGAACACGCCCCCCTTCAGCTTGTGCGAGGTGAAGCCGTGCTTCGCCTTGAGCTGGCGCGCGCAGGCGACGAGATCGTCAGGCGTGCGGATGGCGCCGCGGCCGTCGACGGAGGCGTAGCGGTAGAACAGGTACGACGCGAACGGCACGCGGTCGCGCACCCGGCCGCCAAGGATGTCGCAGACCGGTACGCCCCAGTCCTGCCCGAGCAGATCCAGGCAGGCGAACTCCAGCGCCGCCACCACCTGGGTGCGGTTGTTGTAGAGCGAGGCGGTGGGGTTGGCGAGCAGGAAGCGCATGTCCTCGAGCAGCGCCGGGTCGCGCCCGACCAGCGAGGCCTTGAGGGCCATCACCGTTGCCAGCGCCGACTCCCCGCCGCCGCCCATCTCCCCGAGCCCGATCAGCCCGTTGTCGGCCTCGATCTCGACCACCGTCCGCACGAAGCGCCCCCAGTGGCACCCGTTGGCATGCCGCAACGGCGCCTCGAGCGGTACGGTGACGGTCGTGGCGCGGACGTCGCTGATTTTCATCGCTCACCGGCCATCAGCATCCTCGCACTGTGGAGCGTCCTTTACCCCCCACACCCCGCCGACCGCAAGCGGACCGACCACACGTCCATCACCGGAATCGGCTCCGGCGGGGCCGGTCGCGAAGCGCCC
>JAYTEJ010000249.1:0-6760 GCA_043735365.1 Acidobacteriota bacterium | reverse complement strand
ACTGTTGTGTATCCGCCCGTCGATACCGCGTTTTATCGGCCCGGAAGCCTGCCCCCGGGAGGGCGCGACCGCCGGTTCCTGGTGGTGTCAGCGCTGGTCCCCTACAAGCGCATCGAGGTGGCCATCGAAGCCTGCCGGATCGCCGGGGCGCCCCTGACCATCGTCGGGCGCGGGCCCGAGGAGCCGCGGCTGAGGCGACTTGCCGGCCCCGACGTCGAGTTCCTGGGCTGGCGGTCCGACGAGGAGATTCGCGACCTCTACGGTCGCGCGACCGCCGTGCTGCTGCCCGGCGTCGAGGATTTCGGGATGGTCCCGGTCGAGGCGCAGGCCTGCGGGATACCCGTCGTGGCGCTTCGCGAAGGGGGCGCCTGCGAAACCGTGGAGGATGGCGTGACAGGCGTGCTGGTGGACGGCGATTCGGCCGCGGCGTTCGCCGACGGGCTCGCCCGTCTCGAAACGCTGCGCCTCGATCCCGCGACGCTCAGAACCCATGCCGAACGCTACTCCCGTGAACGCTTCATGACCGACTTCCAGGCCGCCGTCGCCGCGGCCGTCGCCGACCGCGAGCTGCCGCAATGATGCGGCGCTACAACCGCCTGCTCGTGCTCTTCTACATCCTGTGCGATGCCCTGCTGGGCATGGCGGCCTTTGCGCTCGCCTACCTGGTCCGGTTCCGCGTCCTCGACCACTTCCTGCCGATCACCAAGGGCACGCCCCCCTTCGAACAGTACTGGACGATGATGCCGTTCATCGGCCTGATCGTGCCGATTGCCTTTCAGGTGCAGGGCACTTACCGCCTGCGGCGTGGCCGGTCGCGTGTCGACGACTTCTTCGCGGTCTTCGTCGGGACGATTCTCGCCGGCATCCTCGGGCTGGTGGGGTCGCTGTACTTCCAGACCTACTACGCCTCCGACGCGATGAAGGATCAGGGGGCCTACGAAGTCTCGCGCCCGGCGCTGGCGCTGTTCCTGACCTTCAACGTCGCCTTCGCCTACGGCCTGCGGGAGATCGTCCGCGAGGTGCTCGAGCGCCGCTGGCGCGCCGGCATCGGGCTGAAGCGGGTGCTGATCGCCGGCGCCAGCGAGCTCGGGCGGATGGTCGCGGACAAGGTGCTCGAGCACCGCGAGTTCGGCTTCAAGATCGTCGGCTTTCTCGACGATCGCGCCTCGGGCGACCACATCGGCTACCGCGGCCTGCCGCTGCTCGGGACGCTCTCGGACGCCGACGACATCATCAAGCAGGAGCGCATCGACCACGTCTACGTCGCCCTTCCCCTCGAGGAGCACGTCAAGATGCTCGGCATCGTCGAGGCGACCAACCGCGAGGGGGTCGACGTCCACGTCGTGCCGGACCTGCTCCAGTTCATCGCCCTGAGGGCCCGGCTCGAGAACCTCGACGGCGTCCCGATCATCAGCCTCAACGACGTGCCGCTGCGGGGCTTCAACAGCCTGCTCAAGCGCGCCATCGACTTCACGCTCTCGAGCAGCGCGCTGCTCGGCCTGGCGGTGCCGTTCCTGAGCATCATGGCGCTCATCCGCTACACCTCGAAGGGGCCGGTGTTCTTCAAGCAGGAGCGCATGGGGCTCGACGGCAAGGCCTTCAACGTTTACAAGTTCCGGTCGATGTACCAGGGCGCGGAGGACGAGACCGGCCCGGTCTGGGCGCGCGACGACGACCCGCGCTGTACGCCGGTCGGCCGCTGGCTGCGGCGCCTCGATCTCGACGAGCTGCCGCAGCTCTGGAACGTGATGCGCGGCGACATGTCGATCGTCGGCCCGCGACCCGAACGCCCCTACTTCGTCGAGCAGTTCAAGCACCGCATCCCGCAGTACATGCTCCGCCACAAGGTCAAGGCGGGCATCACCGGCTGGGCGCAGGTCAACGGCTGGCGCGGCAACACCTCGCTCGAGAAGCGCATCGAGTACGACCTCTACTACATCGAGAACTGGTCGATCGGCCTCGACATCAAGATCATGTGGCTGACGGTCCTGCGCGGTATTCAGAAGCACGCCTACTAGCTCGGAGAGTCCCCCCTTGAGAATCGTCATCACCGGCGCCGCCGGCTTCATCGGCTCGCACCTGTCAGAGGCGCTCCTCGACCGCGGCCATTCGGTGGTCGGCATCGACAATCTGCTGACCGGGGACACGGCCAACATCGCCCACCTCGCCAGCCGCGACTTCGTGTTCATCAAGCACGACGTCACCAACTACATCAACGTCGAGGGGCCGGTCGATGCGGTGCTGCACTGGGCCAGCCCGGCCAGCCCGATCGACTACCTGGAGCTGCCGATTCCGACGCTCAAGGTCGGCGCCCTCGGCACCCATAAGGCCCTCGGGCTCGCCAAGGCGAAGAACGCCCGCTTCGTGATCGCCTCCACCTCCGAGGTCTACGGCGATCCGCTGGAGCATCCGCAGAAGGAAACCTACTGGGGCAACGTCAACCCGATCGGGCCGCGCGGGGTCTACGACGAAGCCAAGCGCTTCGCCGAGGCGATGACCACCGCCTACCACCGCTATCACGGGGTCGACGCCAAGATCGTCCGCATCTTCAACACCTACGGTCCGCGCATGCGGCTGCGCGACGGCCGCGCGGTGCCGGCCTTCATGAGCCAGGCGCTGACCGGCGAGGACGTCACCATCTTCGGCAGCGGCCGCCAGACCCGCAGCTTCTGCTACGTGTCCGACCTCGTCGACGGCATCATCCGGCTGATGGAATCGGACCTCAACGATCCGGTGAACATCGGCAACCCGCAGGAGATGACGATCGAGGAGATCGCCAGGGTCATCATCCGGCTGACCGGGTCGAAGAGCCAGATCGTCTACCGGCCGCTGCCGGAGGACGATCCCAAAGTGCGGCAGCCCGACATCACGCGCGCCCGGACGCTGCTCGGCTGGGAGCCGAAGGTGAGCCTCGAGGAGGGTTTGACGAGGACGCTCGCCTACTTCCGCACCAAGATCTGATCCCGGGATCAGATTCGCGGCTCAGTGCCCGAGCCTGACCACCTTGACCAGATAGTCGAACGCCGAGATCACCGAGATGGTCAGCGACGCGTAGACGCACGCGGTGACCAGCGGCGACGCCACCCCCTGATAGTTGAAGAACAGCGTGACGACGCCGGTCAGGATGTAAGTGGCGGTGGCGATCTTGCCGAAGATCGAGGGGCGGAAGGTGCGCCGGCCGATCGCCAGGTTGACCACCGCGACCGTGACCACGATGGTGATGTCGCGGCTGAGGACCAGCACCGTGAACCACAGCGGCAGCCGGTTGGCCGAGCCAATGTCCGGCAGCGTCAGCATCACGAACATCGAGACCAGCAGCAGCTTGTCGGCCATCGGATCCAGCCACGCGCCGAGCGTGGTCTTCTGGCCGGTGCGGCGGGCGATCAGGCCGTCGAACAGGTCGGTGACGCCGGCCGCCATGAAAGTGGCGAGCGCCCAGCCCTGGTGACCGTAGAGCAGCAGGATCACGAAGGGAGGAACCAGCAGCATCCGCAGCAGGGTCAGCTGGTTCGCGGCGGTCAGATTCATGGCGATCGTCGCCCGGAGAGCTCCTCCAGCCTGTCGATGGTCCGCACTGCCTCGGCGCCGGTGACCGGGCGCGTCAACTGGAAGGCCCCGTCGGGATTCGCCGACATCACGCCGGCCTGGACGGCCATCGCCGCGGCCGGGTAGCTCAAGTGTCCGGCGGGCAGGTCCGGGAATCGCGGCCGCGCCCGCCGCCAGGCCGCCGCCTGATCGGGGCGGTCGGCGCCAATCACCGCCAGCGCGCGCGCCGCGACGACGGCGAGATCTCCGCGGCTGACGATCGCGTCCGGCTGAAAGGTGTGGTTCGGGTACGCCTCCATGAGGCCGGCGCGGGACACCGACAGAATCCACGGTCCTGCCCAGCTGCCGCGGGTGTCGGTCAGGACGACGGCATTGTCGCGGCGGGCGCGCTTCACCACCCCGGCAAGGCGGACGCCGACGAGCGCCGCCAGCTGCGCGCGCGTGATCGCCGGGGAGGCTTCAATCGTGCGGTAATCCTCGGGCATCGCGGCAAAGGCCGCGCGCTCGCGAATCGCGTCGATGCGGGCGTCTACCGCGGCGCTGGGCTCGAGCCCCACGGCCCTGCCGTAGGCGTCGGCGGCCTCGGCGAACGCCCCCTGCGCCTCGTAGACCTCGCCGAGCGTGATGAAGCTCCTGGCCTCGGACGGATTGAGCTCGACCGCCTTTTCCGCATGCTGGAGGGCGGCCTCGATGCGGCCGTTCCTGCGCTCGACCGCCGCGAGCTCGCGATAGAGAAACGGGCTGTCGGGAGAGGCCGCCAGGCTGCGCTCATAGATGCGCTGCGCATCGTCGAGCCGGCCGGCCTCGGCCGCCTTGCGCGCCTCGTTGACATCCTCCTCCAGCCCCCGGAAGCGGAGCACCTCGATGCGGGCGCGCAGGTCCCCGAGCGTGGCATCGGCGCCCACCGCCGACTCGAAGCTCGCCAGCGCCGCGTCGCGCTGCCCGAGCGCGAGGAGCGCCTCCCCCCGTCCCGCCAGCGCCGGTGCATAGGAAGGGTCGGCCACCAGCGCGCGATCGAAGTGCCCGGCCGCGGCCCGCGCATCCTTGTGCGCCAGCGCCACCAGCCCGAGCCCGGCCTCGGCCGGATAGAACTGGGGCGAGGCCTTGAGCGCGGAGGCAAAGCTCCGGTCCGCGTTCCGCAGGTCGCCGAGCTGCAGCCATTGCCATCCGGCCTGATGGGCCGCCGACGCCGCCGGGACAGCGAGCGCCGATGGAATGGCCGGGAAGACGAACTCCGGAAACCGTGGTGTCGTGATCGGGCCGGGCGTCACCACAGGCCGTGCCTTGGCGCACGCCGACGCCACCGCCAGAGAGCCGGCAAGCAGCAGGACCGATGACGGCAGGCGGCGGAGGACGGTCCGCACGGTCACGATCCGTACACCACGGCCGCGGCAAAGCGGTCGAGCAGGCGCCGTGGCACTTCGGCGTCGATGGCGACGTGGCCGTCGGAGACCACGTGGCTGAGGATGCGCCCAAGGCGATACGCGAGCGCAATCTGCTCGCGCTGTCCCTCGTCGAACTCCAGCCGCACCCGGGTGGTGTCGAGTCCGAGCCGTCCTTCCATCACCGCGATGATCTCGTCGCGCCCCTCCCCCCTGAGCGCGGACACGCAGAGGGCGCCGGGATTGAGCGCCCGCAGCCGCGCCCGCTCGCCGGCATCGAGCGCGTCGCACTTGTTGAAGACGTCGATCGACGGAACCTTGGCGGCGCCAACCTCGGCGAGCACCGTGCGCACGGCGTCGATATGGCGCTCCCGATCCGGGCTCGAGGCGTCGATGACGTGGAGGAGCAGGTCGGCCGCGGCCACCTCCTCGAGCGTGGCGCGAAAGGCCGCCACCAGCGAGTGCGGCAGGCGCTCGATGAAGCCGACGGTATCGGACACCAGCAGCTCGCGGCGATCGGGCAGCCGGACCTTGCGGACCAGGGGATCGAGCGTCACGAACAGCGCATCGGAGGCCACCGCGTCGTCCCCCGTCAGGCTGTTGAACAGCGTCGTCTTGCCGGCGTTGGTGTAGCCAACCAGCGCGACCGTCGGCACCGCCCCCTTCTGCCGCCGCTCGCGCAGCTGCGCGCGGCGGCGGCGGACGGTGTCGATCTCGTCGCCGAGGACGCTGACGCGGTGGCGGATGCGCCGGCGATCGGTCTCCAGCTTGGTTTCGCCGGGGCCTCTCGTGCCGATGCCGCCGCCGAGACGCGAGAGCGCCTCGGACGACCCGACCAGCCGCGGCAGCAGGTACTTGAGCTGTGCCAGCTCGACCTGCAGCTTGCCTTCCCGCGTCTTCGCCCGCCGCGCGAAGATGTCGAGAATGAGCTGGGTGCGGTCGACCACCTTGCGGCCGAGCGCCTCCTCCAGGTTGCGCAGCTGCGCCGGGCTGAGCTCGTTGTCGAAGATGACGACATCGACCGCGAGCTCGTCGCAGGCCAGCGCCAGCGACTTGACCTTGCCGCTGCCGAGGAAGGTGGCCGGATCGGGGCGCGGGCGGTCCTGCATGATGCGCAGCACGACGTCCGCCCCGGCCGCCGAGGCCAGGCCGCCCAGTTCGTCGAGCACATGATCGGGATCGAAGTGCCGGGAGGCGTCGTTCATGAGGCCGACGAGCGCCGCGCGCTCGCGCCGATTCGACGAGTCCCTCCGCCGGGACGATTGCGCTGTCACCGGAAGAATTGTACCACGCGGTCCCAAGGCACCGCTCCGGCGCGCACCAGTATGGGAGTCCCGCCGCGCAGCGCGACGATGGTGGATGGCGGACCGTCAACCGAGGCCCCGCCGTCGAGCACCAGATCGACCGCGGGCAGCAGCGTCAGCGCCTCGACGGCGCTCCGCGCCGGCGGCCGGCCCGACGGATTGGCGCTGGTGGCCGTGACCGCAAAGCCCAGCGCGGACGCCAGCGCACGTGCCCCGTCCTGCGCGGGCACGCGAATCGCCACGGTGCCATCGGCTGCCCGCACTCCTGGCGCCAGCAGCGATCGGCCGGGCACGACGATCGAGAGCGGGCCGGGCCAGAATCCCCCGGCCAGCCGCCGGGCATCGGTGTCGAGCTCCGCCGCGGCATCCGCCTGCGCCACGTCGGCGGCCACCAGCGGCAGCGGCACGCCCTCGGGCCTTCCCTTGAGTGCGAAGACGCGGGCAACCGCCGCCGGCTGCCGGGGGTCCGCCGCCAGCCCGTAGACGGTATCGGTGGCAAAGGCGACCACGCCGCCGGCGCGCAGACAG
>JAYTEJ010000248.1:0-4652 GCA_043735365.1 Acidobacteriota bacterium | reverse complement strand
CCCGAGCGGCTGCCGCCAACGACCTCCGCTCCGCCACGGCGCTGTTCAACGACTACGCGGGGCGCACGCTGCAGGTGGATCTGGGCGACATCAGCCGGGAGCGATGGTCGCTGCTGCCGTCGGCGGGAGACTTCGTCGCCGAGTTGCGGACGCGGCGTTTCGGCACGCTGACCTACACGCGCTCGGCCAGCGAGGCGGAAGACATCACGCTGTTCGACCGCAAGGCGCGCCACAACATCTCGGTCTACGCCTCGGCGGCGAAACTGGCCGCGCGGGGACGATTCTACAGCGAGGACGAGGGTCTCGACTTCGACATCGAGGACTACCAGATCAACGCCGAGTTCCTGCCCGACCGCGGCACCGTCAGCGGCAATGCCAGCATCAGGCTGCGCATCGCCAGGGACAGCGTCTCCTCCCTGACCTTCCGACTCGCGGACTCGCTGGTGGTGCGCGGCGTCTACTCCCAGGCGTTCGGCCGGCTGCTGCACCTCCGGGTCGTTGGCCAGAACAGCTTTATCGTCAATCTGCCCGCGATCCTGAATCACGACACCGAGTTGACGCTGAACGTCGTTTACGGGGGGCCGATTGCGCCGCAAATCTTCGATCGGGAGGCGATTGGCGTCGGCCAGGACCTGCACGAGCCGGTTTTCCTGCCGCTCGAACGGCGCTGGCTGTACAGCAACCGCAGCTACTGGTATCCGCAGGCGCCGGTGACCGACTACGCGACCGCGAAACTGCGGCTGACGATTCCCGACGAGTTCGGCGTCATCGCCACCGGCGATGCGGTGATCCCGGCACCGACCGCGGCGGCCGACGCCGCGCGGGGACGCAAGGTGGCCGAGTTCAGTGCCGCGTCTCCCGCCCGCTACCTCGCGGTGATCATCAGCCGGCTGGATCCGGTCGGCTCGGCGCGCCTGGCCGTCGGTGGGAAGCCGGTGTCGCTCTACGTCCAGAGCAGCCCGCGGCAGGGAGGCCGGTTGCGCGACCTCACCCGCACCGCCGCCTCGCTGTTCGAGTTCTACGGCTCGATTGTCGGCGACGCCCCCTATCCGAGCTTCACCCTCGCGGCAATCGAAAGCGACCGCCCCGGCGGACACAGCCCACCCTATTTCGCGATCCTCAATCAGGTGGTGATTGGATCGACGTTCGTGTGGCGGAACGATCCGGTGAGCTTCGACGACTATCCCGCCTTCTTCCTCGCCCACGAAGTCGCGCATCAGTGGTGGGGCCACGCCGTCGGCTGGAAGAACTACCACGAGCAATGGATCAGCGAAGGCTTTGCCCAGTACTTCGCGCTGCTCTATGCGGAGAAGGATCGCAATCCATCGGTGGTGGCGAACATCCTGCGCCAGATGCGCCAGACCGCGCTCGCCGCCTCCGACCAGGGACCGGTGTATCTGGGCTACCGGCTGGGACATATCCGTGCCGACGAGCGGGTGTTCCGATCGGTGATCTACAACAAGGCGGCGATGGTGCTCCACATGCTGCGGCGCCTGCTGGGAGATGAGGCCTTCTTCGCCGGGATTCGTGGGTTCTACACCGACTGGAGGTTCCGGAAGGCGGGCACCGACGACTTCCGCCAGGCCATGGAGCGGGCCGGCGGCAGAGACCTGAACCGTTTCTTCGAGACGTGGATTTACGGCTCAGCCGTCCCCCGGGTGAAGTTCAGCTCACAGGTCAGCGACGGCCAGGCGCTGGTGCGGTTCGAGCAGCGCGGGGAGCCTGTGGACGTCGCCCTCACGGTCACCGTGACCTACCGCAACGGCGAATCCGAGGAGGTGGTCGTCCCCCTCGCCGACCAAGTGACCGAGCGGACGATTCCGCTCCGCGGCCCGGTTCGCTCGATTGCCGCCAACGCCGACTACGCGGCGCTCGTCGAACTCGTCAAGTGAGCTCGTCAAGTGAGCTCGTCAAGTGAGCTTGTCAAGTGAGCCTCGGACAGGCCGCCGGCGCCCGTCGGAACCGCCCTGCGCAGCTTCGCGCCCCCGCGATCGGAAAGTTGATTGTAGAATTGAAGGCTTATGGATACCGTCACGCTGACGATCGACGGCCGGCAGGTCACGGCCGACAAGGATAAGACCGTTCTCCAGGCCGCGATCGAAAGCGGCGTGAAAATCCCTTACTACTGTTATCACCCCGGGCTCGGCATCGACGGCTCCTGCCGCGTCTGCATCGTCAAGATCGAGAAGATGCCGAAGCTGCAGACGTCGTGCTCGACGACGGTCGCCGAGGGCATGGTGATCTCGACCAGCACACCGGAGGTGGTCGAGGCGCGGGCCAGCGTCTTCGAGTTCCTGCTGATCAATCACCCGCTCGACTGCCCCGTGTGCGACAAGGGCGGCGAATGCCCGCTGCAGGATTTCTCCTACAGTTTCGGGCCCAACGAAAGCCGGATGGAGTTCCCGCGCCGGGTCTTCGACGGCGAAGGAGTGCGCGCCGACGTCGATTTCGGCCCGACGCTGATGCTCAACCGCAACCGCTGCATCCTCTGCACCCGGTGCGTGCGGTTCATGCGCGAGATCGACACCGACGCCCAGATCAGCATCGCCGATCGCGGATACGGCAGCGAGATCGCCACCTTCCAGGAGGAAGGGGTCCACTCCCTGCTCTCGGGCAACCTGATGGACGTCTGCCCCGTCGGGGCGATCACCACCCGCGACTACCGCTTCAAGTCGCGGCCGTGGGACAACCCCGACGCCGTCGATACCATCTGCACGCTCTGCGAGAAGGGCTGCAGCACCACCGCCTGGATCAAGGCCAAGCCGGAATGGGCCAAGGGGGCACAGCTCATCCGGACGACGCCGCGGTTCAACCCGGAGGTCAACGGCTACTGGATGTGCGACATCGGCCGCTTCGACTACCGCTGGATCGAGGGGGACGAGCGGCTGCAACGTCCGCTGCTCCGCTCCGCGGCGGGTGCGCTCGAGCCGGCGGACTGGGATCCCGCGCTGTCGGCAATTGCGGAGCGAGTCGGGGCGGCAGGCGGCCCCTCCGGCCTTCGCTTTTTGGTCTCGGCGCACGCCTCACTCGAAGAGCTGTACCTCATCGGCCGGCTGGGCGGCGCCTTCGGCCTGCCGGAAACCGGCGTCGCGCTGACGTGGCGCCACCGCGAGAAACCGCAGCGCCCCAAGGCGAAGTTTCAGATCCCCGCGGTCGATGCTCCGAATGTGAACGGCGCACGGGATCTCGGCTTTCCGGTGGAGGTGGCGTCGAGCGGCGGGCCCGACATCGCGGCTTTCCGCCAGGACGTCGAGCAGGGGCGCGTCCAGGCGCTGTATGTCTTCGACCCGGGACCCGACGGCTACATGGGGGACGTCTCCTGGGTCATCGAGGCGCGGCAGAGCGGCAAGCTGCCGCTGCTCATCGTCCAGGGCGTGCTGATGACGGCGCTGGCGCGCGCGGCGGACGTCGTCCTGCCGGGCTCCGCCTGGGTGGAAAAGGACGGCTCCTACGTCAACGGCCAGGGACTGCTGCAGGGAGCCGCCCGGGCGATTACGCCGCCGGGCGACGCCCGCGAGGACTGGCAGATCTTCGTCAACCT
Organism: Acidobacteriota bacterium; assembly: GCA_043735365.1. GTDB lineage: Bacteria > Acidobacteriota > Vicinamibacteria > Vicinamibacterales > 2-12-FULL-66-21 > JALZOC01. The sequence continues at coordinate 1,111 of JAYTEJ010000248.1, read as the reverse complement.
CGGTCAGGCGCTGGGCGCTTCCCTCCCCTACGCCAGCAGCACCTCCATCCGCGGGGAGCTGGCCGCGGCGATGGCAGGGAACGAGCGCTACGCGAATCTCGGCGGGCTCGCCTTTGCGCGCCCTGTCCCGGCAAAGACCTGGCTCCAAGCCTCGAATCCCTCCGAGCGCTGGAAGTGGGACGTGATGTTCCAGGATCTTCCGCCCGTCAAGTTCGAGGGGCAGTCCGTGCCGGTGTCCTGGTTCAAGGGGCTGCCGGTGACGACGAAGGGTGAATAGGCAAGAGGTTCCGGGTTCGGGGTTCGGGGTTCGGGAGCCTCTCATTCCACGACATTAATCAAATCGACAATCTCCGTGTGCCCCTTGGCGGCGGCGCGCGACAGCGGGGTGCGGTCCTCGGCGTCGACGACGTGGGCGTCGGCGCCGCGGGCAAAGAGAGCGCGGGCGATGGGAACGTAGCCGGCCTCGGCCGCGAGATGGAACGGCGTATGGCCGCCCGCATCCGTGGCGCTGATGTCGGCGCCGGCATCGATGAGGAACAGCGACGCCTCGACCTGTCCGCCGGCGACGGCGGCGTGGAGCGGAGTGTTACGAAGGGCGTTGGTGGAACGGGCGTTGAGGTCGGCGCCCGCCGCCACCAGCTGCGCCACGGCGTCGCGGCTGCCGAAGAATGCGGCCAGGTGCAGCGGCGTCCAGCCATCGACCGACTGCGCGGCGAGCGCGCCGCCGGTCGTGATCAGCGGCTCCAGCAGATCCCCCCTGCCGAGCGCGGCAGCGGCGAAGATGTCGATGGGCGCGCCGTGGGCCACCAGCCAGCCGGCGGCCTCGGGCTGACGGTTGTAGAGCGCGGCCATCAGCGCGCTTTCCCCTGATGGTCCGGCCGCCGCCACCAGCGCCGGCTCCGCCGTCGCCAGGCGCTCCATCCGCGCCGTGTCCCCAGCCTTCACCGCCGCCACGAACTCATCTCTCTCCATTGCTCATCCTCTACAGCGCCGTCCGGACCCGCAGGACGCGCGGAAGAATGGTGACGTCGATCCGCCCGCTGACCAGGCCGGGCTCACCGTCCACGTGAAATTCCATCGGCTGCGCCGCTTCCACCGAGGCGGTGGTGAC
>JAYTEJ010000247.1:0-4223 GCA_043735365.1 Acidobacteriota bacterium | reverse complement strand
GAGATCGGGTCGTCGTCCGAGCCGATCTCGTGGAGCGTTTCGTATCCGTCTTTCATCGCGTTGTGTCCGCCTTCCGTCTGCCATCCTCCGTCTGCCCCGGTTCGTTCTCGAGACTGCGCCACAAGTACCAGCACGCGACGGTGCGGTATGGCCGCCAAGCCTCGCCGATTTTGATCATGCGGGCGGCGCTGGGCTTCTTCCGCAGCCGGTAGAGACGCTGGATCGCCGTGACGATCCCGAGGTCGCCGACCGGCAGGACGTCGGGGCGCCGCAACCGGAACATCAGGAACATCTCCGCCGACCAGCGGCCGATGCCCTTCACCCGCGTCATCGCTTCCACGACCTCGTCGTCTGTCATCGCGTCGAGGTCGTCGAGCGGGAGCGCGCCGCTCGTCACCTTCTCGCAGAGATCCCGGAAGTAGGCGATCTTCTGGCGGCTCATGCCGGCGGCCCGCAACGCCTCGTGCGGCACGGCGGCCAGCGCGGCGGGAGTGACCCCGTTCGGCATCAGCGCGGCCAGCCTGGCGTAGATGGTCGCGGCCGCCTTGGTGGACAGCTGCTGGCCGGTAATGGCGCGGACGATGGCGGAAAAGTGATCGGAGCGCTGGGCGGCGGCCAGCCCGCAGGCACCATGCCGGCGGATCAGCGGGGCGAGGATAGGATCGCTGCGGAGGAGGTGGCGGCGGGCACGGGCGTAGTCATCCGGAGTCACGGAAGAGGCGATCATACCGCGGGCCGGAGGCCTCCGTGGTCACCATCCGGCTGCCTACAGGGATGAGGGGACCAACGGCGGGAAAAGCCGGCGGGCACCGCGCACGTTGCTCGGAGCGCGAGGCCCGCCCGCCGAGTCAGTCGTTGCGCGGCGCGGGCGGGAAGCCTGTCGGCGCCGTGGCGGCGCTGTCTTCAGGTCCGCCCTGCTCACGGCGCCGCTGGTGACTGGCGATTCCGCCCTTGCGGCCGGCATCCCGCGCCTCTTCGCTGGTCCACTCGTGAGCGGTACCCTTCTGGTGCGCAGCCTTGCCACCCTTGCTGGCTATCTCGCGCTGCTTGGCGCGGTCCATCGATGCAAATCCACGATCTTCCTTGGCCACGTTATCCTCCTGGTCCCCGGTTCGGTCCTGCCGGCCTCACACACGCCTTCTCAAACGGCCTGCGAGCCCAACTAGTGCAACCAGGGTGCCACGCCGGAACCGGAGACTGACCGGAACTGATTGATCCTGTGAGGTTTATCGGCGTGAACCGATTGGGGAAAATCGGGGAACGATTTGCCGTACCGGGGCAGTTTTCAGGTCCAGCACGCTCCCGCCTGACGGCTGACCGGCCGAGCCTCGGCTGACTCTGCCGCTCTTGGGAAAATTTCTGCTTACACGTGAGCGAGCCGTGGCTGGCTCGATACTGGGCAGCTGTGTAGGCTGGGTTACCGGGAAGGGAATTTTTGCGCGGTTCGAAGCCGGCGAGTGGTCACGGTGCGGCCCAGAAGCGCCATCACCTCGAACAGCCCCGGGCTGGCGGCGCGACCGGTGACGGCGACGCGCGTGGCGTGAATCAGCGAGGCAGCCTTGATGGAATGTGCGTCCGCGAGCCCGCGCAGCGCACCCTCCAGTGCTGCCGCGTCGTACGAGGCCAGCCGCTCGACCTCATCAGCAAGCGGTCCGAGAAGCAGCCGCACCTCGTCGTCGGCCAGGTGTTTGGCCGCCGCGGCGGCCTCGAGCTCGACTGCGTCCTGCAGGAACGGACGCGCGTCATCCACCAGCTGACCGAGGCGTTTTGCCCGAGGCCTGATGAGCTCGAGCACCGCGCGCAGCCACGGCCGGCGCGCCTCCTCGAACTGCGCGTTCCACAGCCCCGCCTCGCGCAGGCGCGGCTCCAGCCTACCCACCAGGTCATCCAGGTCGAGCCTCATCAGGTACTGCTGGTTGTACCAATCGAGCTTGTCCTGGTTGAACACGGCGTTGCCGCCGCTGATGCCGTCGAGCGAGAAGGCCGCGATCAACTCTGCGAGCGTCATCAGCTCGCGGTCGTCTCCAGGCGACCATCCCAGCAGCGACAGAAAATTGACCATCGCCTCCGGCAGGTAGCCGAGGCGGTCGTACTCCATCACCGAGGTGGCGCCGTGGCGCTTGCTGAGGCGCTTCTTGTCGGGTCCGAGGATCAGCGGCACGTGCGCGAAGGTCGGCGGCTCGGCGCCGAAGGCACGATAGAGCAGCACGTGTTTGGGGGTGTTCGAGATGTGATCGTCGCCGCGGATCACGTGGGTAATGGCCATGTCGATGTCGTCCGCGACCACGGACAGGTGATAGGTCGGCTGATGATCGGAGCGGAGGATGACGAAATCCTCGATGACGGCGTTGTCGAAAGCGATCGGCCCGTGCACGGCGTCGGCAAAGGTCGTCTCGCCCGGCGGTACTTTGAAGCGGACGGCGCGCCGTGCGCCCTGCGCTTCGCGGGCGGCGATCTCCTCCGCCGTCAGCCCGCAGCAGGCACGGTCGTAAATCCAGCCCGCTCCGGCTGCTTCCGCGGCCTGCCGCTTCTCCTGCAGCGCCCCCGGCGCGCAGTAACAGTAGTAGGCGCTGCCGGCCTCGACCAGCGCTTCCACCTTCCGCCGGTAGCCCTCGATCCGCTGCGACTGGAAATAGGGAGCATGGGGGCCGCCGATGTCCGGACCTTCATCCCAGTCGAGCCCCAGCCAGCGCAGTCCGTCGACGATGCCCGCCACCATCTCCCACGAGGAGCGCTCGGTGTCGGTGTCCTCGATCCGCAGCACGAACGTGCCCCCCTGCCGCCGCGCCTGCAGCCAGTTGAAGAGCGCCGTCCGCGCGCCGCCGATATGGAGATACCCGGTGGGCGAGGGAGCAAAGCGGACGCGGATCATGGCTCTATTGTCAGCTATCGGCGTGCAGCTGTCAGCTGTCGGCTTTCAGCTGTCGGGACGGGACCGATGCCTCCCGGGCCGAGCGCGCCCAAATCCGGGCTGAGCGCCGCTTAAAAGATTTCTCCGAAGTACGACCAGAAATACTCACGGCTCTTCTCGAGCAGTGAGCGGTGCCGCCACTGCTGCAGGTCGAGGCGCCGGGCCGACTTCAGGTCCCGTTCGAAGTCCCCCAGGAAGCGGCTCGCCAGCGACGGCGAGGAGACGGCGATATTGAGCTCGTCGTTCAGCTCGAGCGAGCGGTTGTCGAAGTTGGCCGACCCGAACATGCTCCACACGCCGTCCACCACCAGCGTCTTGGTGTGCATCATCGTCGGCTGGTATTCGTAGATTTCGATGCCCATCGACATCAGCGTGTCGTAGCTCTCACGCGAGGCGTACTTCACCGGCATCGCGTCGGTCTTGTCCCCTTCGACCAGGACGCGCACCTTGACGCCGCGGGCGGTGGCCTCCCTGAAGGCCCAGTCGCTCGACTCGTCGGGGACGAAGTAGGGCGTGGTGATGTCGATGCTGTGGCGCGCCGAGGCGATGGCCAAGAGATAGAGCCGCTTGAGGTCGTTGCTGCCACCGGTCGGGGAGCTGCGCAGCGCAATCGCGGCGCCTCCCGTTCCCGCCGGTGCCGCTTCGTCGTCCAGCTCCGGCGTCACGTCCCCGACCGTCTCGATGAAGTTCTCGTAGAAGCTCGCCTCGACGAGGCGGACGATGGGGCCGCGCATGCGGACCTGGGTGTCGCGCCAGTGATCCTTGTCCTGGGCGTGGCCGAGCCAGTGGTCGGCCATGCCGACGCCGCCGCTGAAGCCGATCTCGCCGTCGACCACCAGAATCTTGCGGTGGGTCCGGTAATTCACTTCCTCGAGGGAGTACCAGCTGGGTGAATTGAACTGCGCGACGCGGCAGCCCGCCGCCTGCAGCCGCTTGACGTCCTCGTCAGACATCCCGCTGCCGCCGATCGAATCGACCACCAGGTTCACCCGGACGCCGCGGCGGGCCGCGGCTTCGAGGGCGTCGCTGAACTGGCGGGCCACCTCCCCTTCCTCGTAGATGTAGGTTTCCAGGCTGATGCGGCGTTGGGCGCCCTTGATGGCCTCGAGCATCGCCGGAAAGATGGCGTCGCCGTTGTCGAGGACGTCGAACTCATTGCCGTGGGTGAGATCGCTGCCGACCAGCGCGGCGAGGTAGGCGGCATGCCGGGGCTCGTCGGCGCCTACGGCGCTGCGGGCCTTCAGGGTTTCCTGGTCCTGGGCCAGCATCAGCAGAAAGGCGACCATGGCGGCCAGAAGGAAGACGATGAAGA
>JAYTEJ010000246.1:0-1904 GCA_043735365.1 Acidobacteriota bacterium | reverse complement strand
CGTTCGACGTCGTCCTGCTCGATCTGGCGCTCCCCGACAGCGACGGCCTGGCCACCGTCGAGCAGGTCCTTTCGATTGTCTCGATGGCGCCCCTGATCGTGCTGACTTCCACAGACGACGAGGAGACGGCGGTGCAGGCGGTGCAGCGCGGCGCCCAGGATTACCTGGTCAAGAGCCGCACCGACGCCGAGCTGCTGCAGCGCTCGATCCGCTACGCCATCGAACGCGCCGAGTGGCGCCGGGACTCGGTCCGCCGGGAAGCCGAGCTGCGCCAGTCACACAAGATGGAAGCCATCGGCCGCCTGGCCGGGGGCGTGGCGCACGACTTCAACAACGTCCTGACCGCGATTTTCGGCTACTCCGATCTGCTGATGGATCAGTTCGCCGAGGACGATCCCCGCCGCGACGACGTCCAGGAGATCCGCCTCGCCGCCGAGCGCGCCGCGGCGCTGACCCGCCAGCTGCTGGCCTTCAGCCGCAAGCAGATGATCCAGCCGCAGCGGCTCGACCTCAATACCGTGGTCGACAGCCTCCACAAGCTGCTGGCGCGGCTGGTCGGCGAGGACATTCCGCTGAAGATTGACGCCGCCGCGGATCTCTGGACGGTGCTGGCCGACCCTGGCCAGATCGAGCAGGTGCTGATGAATCTCGCCGCGAACGGACGGGACGCGATGCCCGAAGGGGGGACGCTGACCATCGCCACCGGCAACGTCGTCTTCGACACCGAGGAGCCGCGCGAGCGGCCCGGGCTGCGGCCCGGCGAGTACGTCACGCTGACGGTCTCCGACACCGGCACCGGGATCCCTGAGGATGTGCGGCTGCACATCTTCGAGCCGTTCTTCACGACCAAGGCACAGGGCAAGGGGACCGGGCTCGGCCTGGCCACCGTCTACGGCATCGTCAAGCAGAACAACGGCGGGATCTACCTGGCCCGTGGGCCGGGGAAAGGGACGCGGTTCGTGATGTATCTGCCCCGCGTCCCCTGACCGCTACTTCTTCAGCTTGAAGTCGGGGGGAATCGCCAGGTCGGCGGCCGAGACGCTGGTCGAGACTTCCTGCGTTTCACCCATCACGGTGAAGATCGTCGCCCGTGCCTTGGGCTCGGCGTCCTTCTTGGCAATCTTGCGCGCCAGCATGCCGCCGAGACCGCCGCCCCCCGAGCCGCCGCTTTCCGATTGCGCCGCGACCATCTGATCGCGCGACTTCACCGCCTCGAAGGTGGTGGTCGTGGCCAGCGGCGTGCCCTGGAGCTTGGAGCCTTCCTTCGAGAGGCGCTCCGAGGCCTGCTTGAGCATCGGGTACATCGCCACCACCATGGCCATCTGCTCGGCCGACATGCCCATGGCGTCCGGCCCCTGGAGCTTCTTCCAATAGCGGATGTCGAAGTCGTGGAGCTCCTTGAGGGCGGCGATCTGCGGCCCGAGCCAGGAGTCCGCCGTCATCACGAGGCCGCCGCCGTCCTCGAGCGGCGTACCCTTCTCGTGGACGGTGATCGTCATGACCACCTCGCGGGTGTCGTAGCCGGCGAGCTGCTTCTTCTGCCCGGTTTCCTTGACGTCGAAGTCCACCTGGTACTCTTTCTCAGGCTTCTCCGCCTTCTCCGGCTTGCTGTCGCTTTCCTTGGGCTGCTCGCGCTCGGCATCCTTCTCGGCCTTCTCGCGAGCCTCCTGCATGCGCCGGCGCAGCTCGTCGAAGGTCGTCACCTCGTAGGTCTTCTTCTTCAGGTCGAGGTCGTAGACCTTTTCCTCCGACAGATCGATGATCTGTCCGGTGGCGTCGTGCATCGTCGCCTTGCGGTCGCCCTTGACCGCGGCAGTCGATACCACCCCTTCTTTCGCCGCCTTGCCGCCGAACATGCTCATCATCCGGCCGATGATGCCCTCTATCTTGACCTGCGATTTCTC
>JAYTEJ010000245.1:0-2589 GCA_043735365.1 Acidobacteriota bacterium | reverse complement strand
GGCCGCGCCTTCTACATCGCGGCGACCCGCCAGGCGAAGAGCTTCGTGGCGGCGTATCACGCCGACAGCAAGGCGCTGCCCTACGCAGCGCTGCCGGTGGCGCTGCGGCTCGGCGCCATCAAGCCGGACTGGCGACGTCCCGCTGCGGCGGAGCTGACCGCCGGGTGGAAAGACATCCAGGCGCCGGGCAACTGGGAGTCCCGCGGGCTGCCGGATTTCGACGGCGTGGTGTGGTTCACGAAGTCGCTGGACTGGACGGGGACCGCGCCCGCGTCGCTGACCCTCGGCGTGGTGCGCAACATCGCCGAGGTGTGGGTGAACGGCGTGTCGGTGGCGGCGGCCCCCTTCGTGCCTCCCGCCAATCCGCAGGCGGCCGGCGCGGCGCGCGGCAATTTCGCACCGATCTACGAACTCCCGGCGGGAACGCTGCAGCCGGGCGCCAACACCATCACCGTCCGCATCCAGAACAACCGCAACGAGGGAGGCTTCGTGGGAGGAGCGGAGTCGATGTACCTCGAGTCGGGCGGCAGCAAAACCCCGCTCGCCGGGACCTGGAAGTACCGGATCGAGCGCCAGACCAACGCCGGCGCGCTCTACGCGCGCCCGGGCGAGCTCGCGGCGCACGTGGCGCTGACCACGGAAGGCGGCGAGACCGCGGCGGCGCTGCCGCCCCCCGCCGCGCAGGCCCCGGACGTAGTCCTTCGCCTCGCGGTCATTCCCGGACAGATGAAGTTCGACAAGACCGAGCTCACGGTGGCGCCCGGCCAGCTTGTCGAGGTCGTCTACACCAACCCGGATCTGCTGCAGCACAACTTCGTGCTCGGTCAGGCGGGCTCGCTCCCGCAGATCGGTCAGGCCAGCGACCGGCTGGCGTCGTCACCAACCGCGCTCGCCCAGCAGTACGTGCCGGACGTGCCGCAGGTGCTGTTCTCGACGAAGCTGCTCGAGCCCGGCCAGACCGTGACGTTCCAGTTCCGGGCGCCCGGCACCGCCGGGCAGTACCCGTACGTCTGCACCTTCCCGTCACACTGGCAGATGATGAACGGCCTCCTCAACGTCGTCGCCCCCGCGGGCCGCGGCGGGCGCCAGGGAGGAGACTGACTCTCCGCCTCAGGCGCTGATCCACCGGGCGAGAGCGGGACGGTCGTCTGATCGCGCGGACACTAGTCTAGACTGGGTCCGTGAGCAGTCATCGGCTGCGACGGAACCTCGCCCGCCTTGCTGTCGCCGCGGCGCTGTTCGTCCACGCTCCCTCAGGGCGGACACAGGAACCAGGCGCGCTGGCTCCTGCGGAGTCGGCCGCCGCTCAGGACGCCGACGCCAGCCTCCGGATCGACGCGATGGTGACGGATCGGCGCGGCCAGCCGATCACCAACCTCCGGCCGTCCGACTTCCAACTGCTCGAGAATGGCGTCGCTCGGGCCCTGACCTCTGTCGAGTTCCGGGGCAGCTCCGGTCCGGGCCAGTCTCCGCCCCGGGTGTTCGCCTTCCTGGTGGACGAATTCCACATCCCTCCCGGCGAGGTGACGGACCGCGTCCGCGCCGCGCTGTCGCGCTTCGTCGATATGCACCTGCGTCCCCATGACCTCGCGCTCGTCAGCCGGCCGCTCGACGATGCCGCGGCCATGCGCTTCACCGGCGATCCGGCGGCGCTTCGGGCCGCGATCGCAAACGTCTCCGGACGTCAGGGGGACCTGACGCCCCGCGGCGACTTCGAGGCGAAGTACATCGGGCGCGCGCCGGCTGCGGTGGCGGCGGCGCGCCCGCAGATCATCAGCGCCGCGCTGCGCAACCTGACGCTCCGGCTCGGCGAACTCCACGCCGATCGGCCGATCCTGATCGTCGTCGGCGACGGCACGCTCCCGGGCCCGCCAGGAGGCCGTTCGGAGGTGCAGGGGCTGGTTCGCGCCGCCAGCCGGTTCCACCTGGCCGTGTACGCGTTCGGCCTCGGCGATCGGCCGCCGGCCGCGGCGCCGGAGGCAGGGACGCTCGGTTGGCTTGCCGAACAGACCGGCGGGCGAGCGCTCACCCGCGCGGCGGATCTGAGCGATGGACTGGAGCGGCTGGCGCGCGATGCTGATGCCTACTACGCGGTGACCACCGCGCCGCCGCCGGCCGACGGCCGGTTCCACGCGCTCGAACTGCGGACCACCCGGCGCGACGTCGAGATCCGCGCCCGGCCCGGCTACTGGGCGCCGTTCGAGCCGCCGCGCCGCGCCGCCACCGCGATGAAGCCAATCGTCGGTCGCGCCGTGCATCGCAGTGCCCTGATCGACACTGCGGTCACGCTGACGCCGGATGCGTCGGGCCGGACGCGCATGGTCGTCGCCTGGGAGTCGCGTCCCGGGATTCGGGTGCGGCCGGTGCTGGCGATGGTCCGCGCTCGAACCGCCGACGGGGCCGACTTGTTCAGCGGCCGCCTGGCCCCCGTCCGGGCTCCCGGCAGCACCGCTGCCGACAGCGCGCGCTTCGACGTGCCGGCGGGCCGGGTCGAGATCGATCTGGACGTCCTCGACGAGGGCGGCAAGCTCCTCGATCGCGACACCCGCGATGTCGACGTGCCGGACTTTGCCGCGGAGCCGAGCGCCC
>JAYTEJ010000244.1:0-1556 GCA_043735365.1 Acidobacteriota bacterium | reverse complement strand
AGCGCCGGGGTAGTGACGGGGATGCGCGTCAAACCAATCGGGTGCGACGTCCGCTACCGTCCCACGCGCAGCGCCGTGACGAGACGCCTGGGACTGGCGCCGGTGGTCGTGACTTCCACGGCGTAGTCGCCGGCCGCCAGCGGCGCCAGGGTGATGTCGGCTGCGATCCAGTGCTGGGCGGTCGCGGCGTCCGTGCGCTCGCTGACGGTCACCGGGATCGCCAGCGGCTGGCCTCCCTTGTCGAGGAGCCGGCCGGCCGAGGGCTTCTCCTCAGCCGCCGCGGGGAACTCGAAACGCGCGCGCTCGGTGCGGCTGAACAGGAACGACGCCGCCGGCACGACCCGGTTGCCGGTCGCCGGACCGCGGCGGAAGAGCATCGGGTGGGTGCCCTCGCCGGGCACGATCGTGATGCTGCCCGAGAGACCGGAGACCGCGGATGCCCCCATTCGGGCGCGGACGCTGATCGCTTCGGCTGCGCCCTGCGGCCACTCGACCGGGACGACGAAGGACCGATCGCCTGCCGCGAGGTTTGCCTGCGCGGAGGCTGTCTTGCCGGCGCTGCTGAGGGTGATCTCCACCGCACCGCCGGGGCGGGCGGACGCCGGCCCCGGCGGCAGCTCCCCCTCCACCAGCACCGTGGCCGGCTGCCCCGCGGCCCCCAGCGCCACCGCATTCAGGGTCAGCCGGTCGTCGTCTCGTATCCGGGCGAGCGAGGCGATCGCGGCATCGACGGGCGCCCGCGCCTCGTCTACCGGCGCCGCTGCCGCGGCCCTGGCGGCGGTAACCTCCGCGCTGGTCGCGGCGCGGTAGCCCTTGCGCGCGCGGACGTCGATCCCCGGACGCTTGACCCGCACCTTGATCTCGTGGAACCGGCCGTCCAGCTTGCCATTGGTCGAGTAGTAACCGAGCAGGTAGTAGGACGAGAGGTCGTCTGAAATCCGCTTCATGCCGATGTCGAGGTCGTTGTTGTTCAGCACCGCGATGCCGTCGGTGGTCTCGGCCAGCGACCGGAGCGAATCGAGGCGGGCGCGCAGCAGCTGGGCATCGACGTTCACGGACACCGCGGCGGCGCCCATGGAGCTGTCGAAGACCGGCAGGCCGCGCGGGTCCACGGTATAGAACGTGGCGTTGGCGCGGTTGGCCTCGTAAGTCAGATCGCGGAAGAACTGCGCGTCGTCCATCATCGCCAGGTGCATGCGGTCGCCGTCGCAGTCGGTCTTCGAGTAGGGGCTCGACGCCTTCGTGTTCTTGGTGGTGATCCGGCCATCGGGGCCGACCGAGATCGGATCGACGCCCGGGATCCGCTCCGTGCCGCCGGGGCCGCTCTCCAGGTTGGTCAGCCCGGGATCCGGGCGATAGAGCAGCCAGCCCTCGGTGACGGTGACAATCGCCTTGCGCTCCTCGCGCATGTCGCGGAGCGAGTAGACCAGCTCGGTCAGAGCGTCGAGCGTGGCGCGCTCACGCTTGCGCGCGATCATCTGCATGGCCGTCCTGGAGGTCACGCCTCCGCCGAGCGGCGGGTAGCAGGTCTCGTACATTTTCTCGCGCTCGTCCTG
>JAYTEJ010000243.1:0-18018 GCA_043735365.1 Acidobacteriota bacterium | reverse complement strand
CCAGCCGGCGCCGCGAGGGGAGCGGTGCGCTTTTCGGTGGGCTCGGGCCGCTTGAAGAAGCGGTCGATCCCGTCGCGGGCGCCGACGGCGTGCGCCGAGGTCCGGGTTCTGGCGACTGCCAGGATGTCGCGAAGACCGGCGTCGGCCTGGGCCCGTACTTCGGTGGCGGCATCGGGGTTGGCCGCCAGATCCTTGAGCCTGGTGACCACCAGGTTCTGGACTTCGTCCTGGAGCGCCCGGCCGTAGGCATCCGCGGCGGGCCGCGGCTTCCAGGTGGCGGTCACCAGCGTCGCGACGACTTCCGACAGCCCCGGCAGGCGGGGATCGCGGGCCGCCTGAACGACGAGGCGCTGGGCGCGGACCGGGTCGAGCAGCGCGCTGACCGCGAGGTCGGCGGCGATGCCGGCGGCCGCCAGCGGGTCGAAAGTGACCTCGCCGGCGCGCGCCGGGAACGGCTCGGCGGTGCTGCCGCCGTAGCCGAACGCCGGCGGGGGGATCAGCTCGAGCACCCGGGCGGGAATGCGCAGCTCGTCGGCAGAGAGGGTCGCGAGCACCGCCGTGAGCGCCTTGCGCTGCTGGTCCGCGGCGACCGGGTCCGCCACCTTCGACGGGCTCGGGCCGTCCGCGTCGCGGACCGCATACGTGAAGTAGAGGCCGCCGATCGACTTGGCCGCCGCCTGGAGCTGGTAGCGGTGGTGCAGGTAGAGCGGCACCAGCTGACGTTCGAGCTCGGACAACGGCGTGCCGACGGGGATGTTGTGCAGGCCGAAGCGCTGCAGCCCGATGCGGCGGACCTCCATCTCGTGGCCGAGGGTGGCGACCGGGTCGCTGCCGCTGTCCCAGAGGCTGGCGAGGGGATGCGCCGAGCCGGGCGGACGAGCATCGGCGTCGGTGATGTAGAGCAGCCCGTTGGCCACGCCCTCGCGAAGGATGCCGTCGAGCCCCGCCGCTTCGTCGGTACCCGGCGGAAACTGGGTGTAGGCAAAGCGCGCCGCGAACCTGTCGAACACGCCAATCCCGGTTGCGTAGGCGTGTGAAAGGTCGAGCCGCCCTTCCTTGATCTCCACCTCGGGCGCCGGGTAGTCCATCACCGAGCCGCGGCCGTAGCTGCTGGCGGCGAAGTTGTGCGCGAAGCCGAGGGTATGGCCGACCTCGTGCGCGGCCAGCTGCCGGATGCGCGCCAGTGCCATCGCAGTGACGTCGATCGAGGGGTCGAGCTGGGCGAGATAATCGTCTCCGGCGGTCAGCCCGAGCTGGCAGCCGCTCGCGGCGCCACCGGAGTACGACGGGATCAGGCCCTCGCCGATCAGGTAATCCTGGCGCACCCGCAGCGATCCCAGCGTGACGTTGCCCTTGATGATCTCCCCGGTGCGCGGATCGATGATGCCGCCGCCATACGACCAGCCGCGGGTGGCCCTGTGCACCCAGCTGATCATGTTGTAGCGCACGTCCATCGGATCGGCATCGGCCGGGAGCACCCGGACCTGGAAGGCATTGCGGAACCCGGCCGCCTCGAACGCCTGGCTCCACCACGAGGCCCCCTCGATGAGCGCCGTGCGGATCGCCTCGGGGGCGCCGTTGTCCACGTAGTAGACGATCGGCGTCACCGGATCCGACAGCGCCGCGGCGGGGTCTTTCTTCTCCAGCCGGTAGCGCGCGATCCAACGCTTTTCGATCGGCTCGCTGAGAGGGGACGCGTAATCGTAGAACTCGACGCCGTCGGACGGCGCCCGCGGGTCGAGCCGGCGCGGCGTGTAGTGCGCGTCCGGAAGCTCGACGAACGAATGATGCTCGCGCAGCGTCACCGCGGCGGGATCGGGCGTGGTCTGGCGCACCAGCGGCCCGGGGGTGTCGTCGGTGACGAAGGTCAGGGTGGCTTCGACTTCGGTGTTCTTCGGGAAGCCTTTGGTTCGATCCAGATAGAGCGCGCTGCGGCTGTCGTCGAGCCGGTACTTCCCCTGTCCCGACGTCTTCAGCCGCTCGGTGACGCCGTGGGCATCCCGCAGGAAGAAATCGGTCGCGTCAACGAGCACGCGGCCGTCGTCTTCCGCCACCACCTTGAACCCCCAGAGCACCGATTGCGCGAACGAGTCGGCAACGGCGCGCCGCTCCGCGGCGTCGGTGGTAATCGCCCGGTACTGGTAATTCGGCTGGGTCAGCAGCACCTTGCGGCCGATGTGATCGAAGAACACGATCGCCGAGTTTCCAAGCTGCCCGCGATCGAGGCCGACCGGATTCGAGCCCAGTCCGGCCGGGAGCGACACCTGGTAGAGCAGCTCGTGATTGAAGCGGCCGATCTCCATGAACAGCTTACCGGCGGCGGGCTGCCAGTAAAGCGGCATCAGGCCGTCGATTTTCCGGAGGTCCCGGGTCTTCTCGGCAATGTGCGGCAGCGCCTCCGGCGCGCCGGAGGCTTCCTGTGCGGGGGCCGGAGCGCTGCCCGCAGAGAGCAGCAGGGCGGTGAGCACGCAAGTCGAACGGTTCATGGTGTCTGTCCGGTCTCAGCGAAGCGCTTTGCTGTAGAGAAGGTCGTGCTCGCCGGGCGGTTCCAGCCCAGCGGAGCGGATCGCCAGCGCAATCTGCGCCCAGTGCCTGATCTCGTGAAGCAGAATGTGGAAGAGCAGCTTGCGCGGCGACATCTGCAGCGGGCGATCGCGCAGCTCGAAGCCGCGCACCTGGTCGGCCGCCTCGTCGTCCAGGTCGGCGACGAACTGCTCGAGCTCGCGCCGGACCGAGGCGCCGTAGTCGAAGAGCGGCGGCGCGTTGTTGCCGGTGAGGCCGGTCCGGTTGGCGATCGGCGAGTCGGTCAGCCGCTGCAGGTGCCGGCGCTCGACCAGGAAGACATGATCGATGAGCTTGCCGACGGTGGCGTGGCGCCCGCCCGGCTGGACCGGAACGTCCATGGCCTCGGGATGCACCACCAGCCAGCTCCGCCATTTCTCGCGCTCCCCCTGCGTGTAGCGCAGCAGCTCGGCGAAGGTGAGGGCAATCACGCGGCTATTTCATCACGTCTGCAATGGCCACCGTGGACACCGGGCCGAGGTTGAGCGCGCGGATGCCAGGCTCGATCGCCTTGAGGTCGCCGACCACCACGACCGCGAACTTGTCCGGCTGGATGTAGCGGGCGGCGGCGTGCTCCGCGTCCGCGACCGTGACCCCCCGCACCCGTTCGGTGAACGTCTGGTAGTAGTCGGCCGGCAGGTTGTAGATGAACGCCTGGGCGAGCGACCCGGCCAGCGCCTGCGTGGTCTCGAAGCTGCGCGGCAGCAGGGCGGCGACGTAGCTCTTGGCCTTGTCGAGTTCATCCGCGGGAATCGGCTTGCGGATGCCGTCGAGCTCCTTGAAGAACTCGGTCAGCGCCTCGGAGGTCTTGTCGGTCTGCACGCCCGCCGCGGCGAAGAACGGCCCGGCCGCGCCGCGCATGTCGAACGACGAGCTGGCGCCGTAGGCGTAGCCGTGCGTCTCCCGCAGATTCTGATTGAGCCGCGAGGTGAAGGCGCCGCCGAGCACGGTGTTGAGCACCCGCAGCGCGAAATAGTCCGGAGTCGAGCGCGGCACGCCCACCCAGCCAATGCGGATCTGCGACTGCGCCGCTCCGGGCTTGTCCACGAGGTAGACCTTCCGCGCCGTCAGCTGCGCGGGCGCGGGCAGTTCGGCGGCGCCGATCGCCGCCCCTTTCCAGCCGCCGAACGCCGACTCGAGCATCGGCAGGACGGTGGCGGGGGAGATGTCGCCGGTGACGATGACGGCGGCGTTCGCGGGCACGTAGCGGGCGGTGTGGAACTGGCGCAGAACCGCCGTGGTGAATCCGTTGATCGAGGCCGCGGTGCCGATCGCGAGAGTGCCGTAGCGGTGCGTCGGGCCGTAGACCAGGCGCGGGAAGGCGAACTGGACCAGTGCGGCCGGGTTGTCAGCCGCCTGCAGCAGC
Source organism: Acidobacteriota bacterium (assembly GCA_043735365.1). GTDB lineage: Bacteria > Acidobacteriota > Vicinamibacteria > Vicinamibacterales > 2-12-FULL-66-21 > JALZOC01. Next base: position 14,090 of record JAYTEJ010000243.1, on the reverse strand, counting down.
GAGGTCAGCCGCTCCTCCCGGACCCGCTGCAGCTCGGCGTCGGGAAACGTCGGCCGCAGCGCGACGTCCGCCATGATCGGCAGGGCGTCGCCCAGCCGGGCGGCGGGGACATGGAGGTCGACGAGCGCCGCATCGGGCGAGCTCGACGTCGAAAGGTTGGCGCCGAGGTAGTCCACCGCGTCGGCAATCTGCAGCGCATCGCGCCCGCCGGCGCCTTCATCCAGCATGTCGGCGGCGAGGCTGGCGAGCCCGAATTGGCCGGCGGGATCGGCGGCGCCGCCGGCACGGACCACGAGGGTCACGCTCGCCACCGGCACCTTGTGAAGCTCCACGATCCAGACCGGCAGTCCGTTCGACAGCGTCCGTTTCTGGATGTCCGGCAGCGTCAGCGCTGGCGGCGCGCCAATCTTCGGCGCTGTTGATCGGTCTGGCGCTTGTTGCGCGCCCGGCGCCGCGCCGCCCGCGAGGACAGCGATCGCCACGGCGGCCGGCGCGAATCGTTTCAGCATGCGGTCTGTGCTCATGGTGTGCTGCAGCGCTATCGGGACGGCTCGGCGGTCTTCGCCGGGACCACGGAGAGCTCGGCGCGCCGCCCCGCCGGCAGCCAGAACGCCGCGGCAGCCTGGATGTCGGATGCGGTCAATGCCAGGTAGCGGGACAGATCCTCGTTGAAGTAATCGGGATTCCCGGTCGCGAAGTAATAAGCGTTCAGTTGGTTGCCCTTGCCGTTGAACCCGCCGACGCTCTCCATTCGGTTGTAGAACGATGCCTCGATCTGATTGATGGCGCGCTCGAACTCGCGCGCGGCGGGCGGGGCCTTCTGCAGCGCCGCCAGTTCCTCGTCCACGACCGCGCGGAGCCGATCCAGCTGCGCCTGCGGCGTGGCGCCGCCCTGGGGCGGCCGCGCTGTGATCACGATCTGGAACTGCGAGCCGAGCGCCGCCGACGCCTGATACGCGGCGACGTCCTGGGCAATCTGCAGGTCGTAGACCAGTCGCTTGTAGAGCCGCGAGTTCTTGCCCCCAGCCAGCACCTGCGAGATTACGTCGAGCTCGGCGTCGCCGGGCGCGAAGCCCGCCGGCGTCAGCCACGAAATATAGAGCCGTGGCAGCTGGACGCGGTCCTCGATGGTTTTCCGCTTCACCCCGGTCAGCATCGCGTGGGGATAATCGATCGGGGGAACGCTGCCACTCCCGCCTTTGACGTCGCTGAACCATTTCTCGACCAGCGCTCGCGTCTTTGCCGGGTCGATGTCCCCGGCCACGACCAGGCTGGCGTTCGCGGGCTGGTAGTAGTTCTTGAAGAACTCGACCACGTCCTCGTAGCTGGCCGCGGTCAGGTCCTCCATGTAGCCGATCGTCGGCCAGCGATACGGATGGCCCTCGGGATAGAGCAGCTGGTCCATCTCGATCGAGGCCATGCCGTAGGGAGCGTTCTCGTAGCTCTGCCGCCGCTCGTTCTTGACGACGTCGCGCTGGCCGTTGACGCGGGCGGGGGACATCGACTCCAGCAGATAGCCCATGCGGTCGGACTCGAGAAAGAGCGCGAGCTCGACGGCATTCGTGGGAATGTCGATGTAGTAGTTGGTGCGGTCAACCTCGGTCGAACCGTTGTTGGTGCCGCCGGCCCCCTCGAGCAGGGTGTCGAACTCCCCCTCCTTGACGTGCGCCGAGCCCTCGAACATCAGATGCTCGAAGAGGTGGGCGAAGCCGGTCCGTCCCGGCTTCTCGCGCGCCGAGCCGACGTGATACCAGACGTTGACCGTGGCCAGCGGCACGGTGTGGTCCTCGTGGAGGATCACGTGCAGCCCGTTCGGCAGCGTGAACTGCGTGAACGCGACCGCCAGCGGCGTCGGCTTAGGGGCCGCGGCGGCCGTTGTCTGCGCTGGCACGCCGGGCGCGCGCAGCAGCGCGCATGCCAGGGTGAGAGCGCCAATCGTGCGGGGTGGCTTCATGCAGGACCTCTGAGGTTCCTATAGTCTATCAACCGCCATGTTCTCGTCCCGCGTCGCCGGAAGTCTCGAGCCCAACCGGCTGACCCGCGGGATTCGGCGCTCGCGGGCGTCAGGCCGCGCGATTCTCGATCTGACGACCACCAATCCCACCGCCGTGGGCATTGCCTACCCGCCGTCGCTGTTGGCCGCCCTGGCTGATCCGGCGGCCGCCGCGGCCTACCAGCCGGCCCCGCTGGGGATGTCGGGCGCGCGCGACGCGGTCTCGCGCGACTACCGGCGCCGCGGCATCGACCTGCCCGCCGGGCGCATCGTCCTGACCGCCAGCACCAGCGAAGCCTACTCGATCCTGTTCAAGCTGCTCTGCGAGCCTGCGGGCGATGTCGTGCTGACGCCGGTGCCGAGCTATCCGCTGTTCGAGCACCTGACCGCCCTCGATGGGGTCAGGGCGGTTTCGTATCCGCTCGAGTATCACGGCGCCTGGGGGATCGACGTCCACACCTTGGACGAACGGTGGAGCGCCGCGGTTCGGGCGGTGCTGGCCGTCAGCCCCAACAATCCGACCGGGTCGGTGCTGTCGGCCGCCGAGATCGACGGCCTTGGCCGCCGCTGCGCGGAACGGGGGGCAGCGCTGATCATCGACGAAGTGTTCGCCGATTATCCTCTGGACCCCGCCTCCGGCGTCATCGCCGCACGGCCGGCTCCGGCGCTGACCTTCCGGCTGGGAGGGCTGTCGAAGTCGGTCGGGCTGCCGCAGGTGAAGCTGGGATGGATCGGGGTGGAAGGGCCGGATCCGCTGGTGGCGGAGGCGCTCGAGCGGCTGGAGCTGATTTGCGACACCTACCTGTCGGTCGCGACGCCGGTGCAGGTCGCGGCGCCGCGGCTCCTCGAGGAAGGGGCGGTCGTCCGCGAGGCCATCCTCGCGCGCGTCCGCGCCAATTACGCCGCGCTCGGCCGCCTGGCCGCGCGCGCCCCAGCCCTGGACCTGCTGCCGGCCGAGGGGGGCTGGTCCGCGGTGATGCGGGTGCCCGCCATCCGCTCCGAAGAGGATCTGGTGCTCGATCTGCTGGAGCGCGAGGGGGTCCTGGTCCACCCGGGCTTCTTCTTCGACTTCCCCCACGAGGCCTTTCTCGTCGTCAGCCTCCTGCCCCCGGTGGATCAGTTCGAAGAAGGCATCCTTCGGGCCGAACGGGTGTTCCCGCGTTAGAGGGCGGCGCGGTAGATCTCGAGGGCGCCGGCGGCATCGAAGGGGCGGGGGTTGAACGGCGCGGTCCATTCCGCCGCGGCGTCCGCCGCCAGGCCCGGCAGCGCCTCTTCGTCCACGCCACCGTCGGACAGCTTCATGGCCAGCCCCGCCGCACCCGCCAGATCCTCCAGGCGGGCCGCCAGCGTATCGGCCGCATCTTGATCCCTGGTGCGGCGCCGCGGCGAGTTGAGCAGCGCCGCATAGCGCTCGGCCGCCACTCCCGCGTTCCAGCGGACGACGTGGGGCAGGAGGATGGCGAGCGCGAGCCCGTGGGTGAGGTTGAAGCGCGCGGTGAGCGGGTTGGCGCAGGCGTGCGCGGCGCCGAGCATCGACTGCTCGATCGCCATGCCGGCAAAATGGGCGCCGAGCTGCATCGTGGCGCGGGCGTCGGCGTCAGCCGGATGCAGCAGGACGCGCTCGAAGGCGTCGTTCAGGAGCCGCCAGGCGCGATGCGAAAACAGGTCCGACATCGCCGTCCGCTTCACCGCCACCGCCGCCTCGACGGCATGGGCGATGGCGTCGAAGCCCGCCATCGCGGTGACGTGGTGCGGCGAGCTGAAGGTCAGGTCCGGATCGAGCAGCGCGATGCGCGCCGCCGCCGACGGGTCGCCGCAGGCGATCTTCATGCGCGTCGCGGCATCGGCGACGGTCGTGTAGCTCTGCGCCTCGCTCCCGGTGCCGGCCGTCGTCGGCACCGCGATCATCGGCAGCAGCGGCGTCGTCGTCTTGCCGTAGCCGCGGTAGTCGGCAATCGCGCCGCCGCCCGAGACCACGAAGTTGATGGCCCGCGCGCAGTCGATCGAGCTGCCGCCGCCCAGCCCGATGACCGAATCGACCCTGGAGGCAGCCGCGAAGACGCGACCGGCCTCGACCATGGCGCTGTCGGGGTTCTGCGCGAACTCGTGGAAGGAAAAGACCTCGATCGAGGCGCTCTCGAGCAGCCTCTGCGCCTTGCCGACGTGGCCCGCCTGGACGATGCCAGGATCGGCGACGAGCAGCGTCCGCCGGAATCCCAGGCCGCGCGCCAGGAGGCCGAGCTTTTCGATGGATCCCTGGCCGAAGACGCACCGGGTCGGCAGATGAAAGTCGAAGGGCACCATCTGCTTAAACTCTACCACCGGGAAAATGGTTTTCCCGAGGCGCTGATCCTCACCCGTGGACGACGAAGATAATCAGGTTGAAGAGCGGCCGGACGATCTCCGGGAAGACGCGCCAGGCGAGGACCAGGCCGGCCATCTGGAAGATGGGGGTGTGACTGAGCTCGCGCAGCCGTAGCGCCGCACGTTCGGGAAGGAACAAGCCGATGACCGAGGCGCCGTCCAGCGGCGGCAGCGGGATCAGGTTGAAGGCGCAGAGCAGCACGTTCAGGGTCAGCAGGATCGACAGCATTTCGCCGGCGAACGACTCCCCCTGTCCGAAGGGGGCCGACACCAAATGGCCGAAGCTGACCATCTCCGGCGCGGCGAACCATCCGCCCGCCAGCCCGAGCCGGAGCAGCAGCAGCGCGAGCGCCGCAATCGCCAGGTTGCCGGCCGGACCGGCCGCCGCCATCAGCGCGGCACGGCGCGGATAATGGGCGGCCCAGCGGGGGTCGTAGGGCGTGCTCGCCCAGCCGATCGCCCAGCCCTGGGTCAGCGCGGTCAGCAGCGGGACAATCAACATGCCGACCGGCTCTCGCCGGATGTGCGGGATCGGGGAGAGCGACACCTGCCCGCCATGGTAGGCGGTGGGATCGCCGCCGCGCAGCGCCGCCAGCGCGTGCATCGCCTCGTGGACGGTGGTGGAGAACAGAAACGCCAGGAACCAGAGGAACCCGGTGGCGAGCGCGTGCTGGTCCATGCGCCCCTAGTGTGACGCCGGAGCGGAGGATTGCCAAGACGCGATCGGCGCGCAACAGGCGATCAGGGGACATCGACGTCGTAGATGTAGAGCGTCGAGGCGTTGTCGTCCGGCAGGAAGTAGCCGCGCAGCCCCGACCCCCGCGGCTCGATCCAGACGGGATTGTGGGTCATGTCGAGCCCCGTCTTCGTCCACAGCAGGATCGGGACCTGGTGGAGCGGCCGGCCGTCGCGCAGGTCGACGAGGTCCATCCCGCCGAGGCGCGAGCCGTGGACCTGTCATCGCATGCCCTGGATCAAAACTCCGTCCGCACTCCGAGCTGAACCCGCCGCGGGCTGCCCGCCGAGAGGATCCGGCCGAAAGTTGGTGAGCCGAACTGCGCGTCGGGCAGATCGTAGTCGATTCCTTCACGGGTGGCTCGAACCTCGACCTGCGACGCTCCCGCCAGCGCGGCACCGACGACGACGCCGCGAATCGAGGCGAGATGCTTCTGGGCGGCGAGCGGTGGGGCGGCGCGTGCGAGCGCGGGGCAGACGAGCGGCGCGATCCGGAAGGACGATCCGTGCATGTCAGATGGTGACACAGGCCGGACGCGGCCGGGAGGGGCGCACCGCAGCGGCGGGGCCTGCTGATCCCGGTGTCACTGTGGTCCGTAGGCGGCGATCTCCCGCTGCAGCCAGACATCGGCCGGGTAGATGCGGAGGTAGCGCATCGTGACGTCGGCGATCGTCAGCTGCACCGGCGCCTCCAGCGGGCTCTCGAGCGCCGCCGCCAGCGCCGGGCCGCCGGTCCAGTCCTCCCACACGGTTGTCCATGTCCGGCCATCGTCCGACCCCTGAACCCGGATTCGGGGATCGAGCTCGCGATAGTGCCATCGAAGCGGGAAGCCGATCGTCCGCACCGTCCTCGGGGACCCGAGGTCGAGCTCGACTTCGAAGCGGCCGCTCTGGCGGCGCCGATCTGGCCAGCGCGGGCCGGGCATGGGACGAGGCGACCTCGAGCGGGCCGGCAGCACATACATCATGCCGGCGGCCGAGCCGCCGAACGGCTGGATGTCGCGCAGGCCCTCGACCAGGCGGCGCATGGCGCCGCCGGCGTCGTAGGTGCCGTTGACGAAGAGGATCAGCGGCTGGCCGCGGGCGAGCTCCTCGAGTGCGCTCGGGTCGCCGCGCCGAAGCGCGAGCGAGAGGATGGCGTAGTGCGGCGGCACGTGGCCGCTGTAGCCGTTGACCAGCGGCAGGCGATGAAAGGTTGCGCGGTACATGGCGGCGGTGTCGATCCGGCCTTCGCCGAGGGGCAGTTCGATCACCGCCGCTTCAGGAAGGTCGGGGAGTTCGACGCGGCCCGGCGGCAGCGCCAGCGGCAGCGGCCGCATCCAGCCATCCACGAGGGTCCCGGCGACGACCAGCGCCGCGAAGGCGGCGAACGCCGGCCGCCGGCGTGGCGCCAGCCGCGCCGCCGCCAGCCCGGCGGCCGCCGAGAGAGCCAGCGTCGCCAGCATGACGAACCTCGCGGGCGCCCGGAGGGCGGCGAACCCCGGCAGCCAGGCGAGCAGAGTGTAAGGGTGCAGCCACGCGGAGGTGTGAGCGGACCGGGGTCCGAACGCCAGCGCCCAGAGCAGGCACGCCGCCAGCGCGTAGAAGATCAGTGGCGGGCGGGACGCCAACGCCGGGAGGCCGCCCGGGCGTCTCCGCAGCCACGCCGCTGCCGCGAGCAGGACCAGCGCGATCCCGGTGACGCCGGGGAAGAGAAACTGTTCGCTGGTGCCGGCCGGTGTCCCCGGCCAGAAGCGCAGCAGCTCGGAGGCCTGGAGGAAGGCCGACGGAGTGGCGCTGAAGTTCACCATTTCGCCGGGCGTGCGGCCGAGACCGAGGCGCTGTTGAATGTTCGCGTAGGTGAGCAGCATGCCGATGAGCGGCACCGAGGCGGTGGCGAGCGCACCAATCAGGGCGGCGCCGCGCCGCGCCTGCCGCTGCCAGTCCACGAACCAGGCAAGCCACAGCCCCAGGAGGACGGGGAAGAAGAACAGGTAGTAGCCATTCGAGAGCGCTTGCAGCAGCCACGCCGCTCCGAGCAGCGCCAGCCAGCGGCGGCGCCCTTCGTCGAGGTAGGCGTGCATCGCCAGCAGCGCCACCGGCATCCACTGCGACGTCAGCACCTGCAGGTGCCAGAGCTGTCCGGCGCGGTAGGGCCCGAACCCGTAGATCAGCCCTGCGCACAGCCCGGCGAGCCGGCAGGCGGCGGGGGGCGCTCCCTGCCGTTCCGCGAGCCGCCGCACCAGCAGGAAGGCGAAGAACCCGGAGAGCGCGAACGACAGGACGAAGGCGGCGTTGTAGGCCACGAGCGGCGTGGCCCCGGCCCATTGCAGCGGCGTCGTCACCGGCGCCAGGCCGGCGAGATGCTCGGAGAGCGCCAGCGCGCCCGGCATCGGGAAGAAAATCGGCGGGCTCCACCAGCCGCGCGTCAGGGGGACGGCGTGCGCATTCCACCACAGCAGCCAGATGTTGAGGACCGAATCGCCGGGGTCGTTGGGAAGGCGCGAGGCGAGGTGGGCGGCGAGCGGCCACGACCAGGCGACGGCCAGCGCGAGGAACAGCGAGAGCCAGAGCAGAGCCTCCGGGACGGAGCCGGGGCGGCGGTGATCGGATGCGTGCTGAACAACGCTCTGCAGGATGGCCGTCAGCATACTGCAGACCTCACGCTCGTCTCGTCCCTGACGAGAAGCTGGTGCCCCGAGATGGTTTGCGGACAGGCGTCAGCAAATCGTCGAGGCAGGACGGCGCTGTCCAGCAGCTTCAGCTTGCGGTGCACGGCACGTCCGCCCGGCGACAGAACCGCACCTTCGCTGACAGGATTGTAATCGGCGGGCTCTCCAACGGCTCCCTTGCGGCAGTCGGAGTGGTTGATTCGGAAGGACTTACAGGTCCTGTCGCGGCGAGCCATTCCGTGGTCCTGCGGTTGCATTCTCGTCGCTCGCCATGTCCAGCCCTGCGATCGACGACCACCCGGAAGCCCCCCTCTTCTCAGACGGCCTCGGCGAGCGCGTCGTCGCGGCCGACGGCGCCACCGGCGAGCTGCTGCAGATTCTGCGGCTCCGCACCGCGCTCACCGCCGTGCCGTCGTTCGAGTTCGCGCTGCGCGAACGGGTCGCGCGGCTGGCGAACTTCCGCCACGGCTATTACGCGCGCGTCCGTCGCGTCGACCGCGGCATGGGCCCGGCTTCGTCGCTCGCCATCGTCTCGGATCACCTCGAAGGCACCCGGCTCTCCGACATTCTTCGCGTCGCCCACGAGCGCCAGCTGGAGCTCGACATCAACGCCGCGCTGTGCCTCATTCGCCAGCTCGCGCCGGCGGTGGCGGTGCTGCACGAGAATGCCCGCGACGTTGCTCACGGCCTGATCGCACCCGAGCGGCTGCTGGTTGCCCCCAACGGCCGCCTGGTGATCGTCGAACACGTGCTCGGCGCCGCCATCGAACAGCTCCAGTACGGCCGGGATCGGCTCTGGCAGGAGTTCCGGGTGGCGATGCCGCCGAGCGCCGGGCTGCCGCGCTTCGATCATCGCGCCGACGTCACCGGCCTCGGTCTCGTCGCGCTGGCGCTCATCCTCGGCCGTCCGCTCGCCGCCGACGAGTATCCGCTGCGCATTCCGGCGCTGCTCGAGTCGGCGCGTGAGCGCTCCGCGCTTGGCGACGAGCGGCCGCTCTCGGCGCCGCTCCGGGCCTGGCTCGCGCGCACGCTGCAGCTCGACGTCCGCCGGGCGTTCGCTTCGGCGCCGGAGGCCGCGGCGGCGCTCGAGGAGCTGGCCTCGGACGACACCATGTACGTCGCCGCCCCGGTGGCGCTCGAGACCTTCCTGTCGCGCTACATCGCCTCGCTGCTCGAGCCGCCGCTCCAGGCCCCGCCGCAGCCCGCAGCCGCGATAGCGGTGGCGGCGGCCCCGGTGCCAGCTGCCGCCCCGGCGGTCGCAGTCGCGGTGGCCGCCCCTGTGCCGGCTGCCGTACCTTCGCACCAGCCTGCACATCAGGAACTGCCCGCGGACCTCGCCTACCTGGCACCCGCGCCGGCCGTGCCGGCACCCGTAGCGGCGGTGACCCCCGCGGCGTCCATGGCGAACGCCATCCTCGCCGGCGTGGACGACTTCCTGGAGGAAGAAGAGGAAGAAGAAACAGCGAACGAGGCCCACGAGACCTCTCACGAGGCCTCCCACGCGGATGCGCCTCGCACGCTCTTCAATCCCGAAGCGCCGTTCACGGCGCAGCCGGTCCAGGCGCGGAGCGCACCCCGCGGGTCGCGCCGCCGCATGGGACTGGCGATTGCCGTGGCGGTGGTGGTGGCGCTCGCCACCGCCGGCTTCGCCGGCTTCAAGGCCTACGGCCGGAGCTCGGCGGCGCCCGCGCTCGGCGCGCTCAACGTGCAGTCGAATCCTGCCGAGGTCCCGGTCTACGTGGACGGGATCGCCCGCGGCCGCACCCCGGTGCGGCTGACGCTGGCGGCAGGGGCCCACATTCTCGAGCTCCGCGGCAGCGGCGTGCCACGGGTCATTCCGCTCAACGTTGGCGCCGGCGCAGAGGTTTCGCAGTACCTCGAGTTCGCCGAGGTGCCGCTCACCGGGCAGCTGGCGGTGCAGTCGGATCCTGCCGGGGCCACGGTCGTCGTCGACGGCGTGGTGCGCGGCGTGGCGCCGCTCACCGTCTCGGACCTGTCGCCGGGGGACCATCAGGTCGAGCTGCGCTCCGAAGGCGCCAGCGCGCGCCACACCGTGACCGTACAGGCGGGCGGCACCGCCTCGCTGCTGGCACCGCTCGGCGCCGCGCCCGGCGGCCCGGTCTCGGGATGGGTCGCCGTCAAGGCTCCCTTCACGCTCGAGATTCGCGAGCAGGGGCGTCTGCTTGGCAACACCGACACTGACCGCATCATGATGGCCTCCGGACGGCACGAGCTCGAGCTCGTGAGCGACGCCATCGGCTACCGTTCGACCCGCGTCGTCACCGTCGCGCCCGGCAAGGTCTCGTCGCTGGCGCTCGACCTGCCCCAGGGGGCGGTCAACCTCAATGCCTCGCCCTGGGCCGAGGTCTGGATCGACGGTCAGCGCGTCGGGGAGACGCCGATCGGCAACCTCGCGGTGCCGATCGGGCCGCACGAGATCGTGTTCAAGCATCCGCAGTTCGGCGAGAAGCGGCACGCCATCTCGGTCACGCAGGGCGCGCCGGTGCGGCTCAGCGTCAGCATGAAGTGAGGCCGGATGTTCCGGCGGCCGGCGCCGCGCCGGCCGGAAATCGCAGTCTGGACAAGAGCACGAGGAACGCATCATGAAGAATCGCATCCTGACCACGCTGGGCCTCGCGGTCTGCCTCGGCGGCGTGTCGCTGGCGCAGCAGGGCACCCCCCTGAGTGCCGCCCGCGACCTCTACGCCTCGGCGCGCTACGACGAAGCGCTGACCGTGCTCGACGGGATGACGATGGGCGCGGAGGCGATTGATCGGCGCTCGATCGAGCAGTACCGCTCGCTGTGCCTGCTGGCGCTCGGCCGCGGCACCGAAGCCGAGCGCGCCATTGCCGCCGTCGTCACCGCCGATCCGCTCTTCGTGCCTGGCGAGTCGGAGGCGTCGCCGCGGGTGCGGAGCGCGTTCAGCGAGGTCCGCCAGCGTCTTCTGCCCGAGATCGCCGCCTCGCGCTACACCGCGGCCAAAGCCGCGTTCGATCGCAAGGACTTCGTCAACGCCGAGTCGGCCTTCCGCGAGCTGATGGCGCTGCTCGACGACCGCCAGATGGGCGATCGCCTTGGCGACCTCCGGGTCCTGGCCTCCGGCTTCCTCGACCTCAGCACCGCCGCCGCGGCGCCGCCGCCCGAACCGGTGAAGCCGGCGGTCCCGGCTGTGGCGGAGCGCCCGGCCGCGCCGGCTCTGGATCCCAATCACATCTGGACCGGCGATGAGCCGGGCGTGACCGCGCCGAAGATCGTGAAGCAGGACGTGCCGCGCGTGCCGTCGTCGATCACCAGCCAGATGCGCGACCGCGGCATGCTCGAGCTTGTCATCGACCAGCAGGGGCGCGTCGTTTCGATCGTGCTGCGATCGTCGGTGCACCCGGTTTACGATCCCCTGTTGATGGCGTCTGCGCGTCAGTGGCGCTATAACCCCGCGACCGTCGGCGGTGTGCCGGTCAAGTTCCGCAAGCTCGTCCAGATCACGGTGTCGCGCCAGTAAGCGGTAACGTCGAGTGAAGAAGAGAGGCAGGCGCCGAACGCCGGTTGGTCCCGCCAGGCGGCCCGCGCCTGAACGGGATTACTGCAGGGGGCGTGTAAATTCGCGGATCGGCTGACCTCCTTACGGCTCATCCATAGGCTCGCGGTGAGCCAAAAAGACGACGATTTTCAGCAGTATTGCTGGATATTTCACGCGTCGAGGCGATGGCAGGATTGTCGCAATCGCCACCGCCGATGACCAGCCACGACTCTCAGCTCTCACTCACGGACCTCGGCTCGAGCGGTATCGCGGTTCATTACGCCGAGGCGGCGGCCATCGTGCGCGAACTGATGCGACGCGCCTCTGATGGCGGACTGCCGGGCGTGCCGTCGGCGCAAGTGATCAGGCTGCACGCCTCCGGAGAGATTTCGGTCGAAGGCCCGATCGCGACTGACGACCGCGCGGTCGTCCGAGCAGCCACTCTCTTACAATCGCTGCTGCCGGGCTTCGATGCCCCCGCGGAGCTGCGGGTCCCCGGAGCGCTGCGGCTGGTCATTGCCCGCGCGCTGGGCAGCGTCGATCTGCCTCCGTACGCCTCGCTCCAGGATTTCGCCGGCGCCCTCGAGCGCTTTGCGTCCACCGAGTTGCCCGGCGTCGTGCGCGATCTCGTGGTGCGACACGCCGAAGCGGCGCCGAAGAGGCCTGAGCCGCTCCCGCGCGAGGCGGATGCCGTCGTGCCGGACGAACGCGATGGCTCGGCGCGCGCCGAGTCCGAGTCCGACGCGGTCGAGCCAACGCCGCTGCAGCGCATGGAACCGCGCGACACGGAGTTGACCATCTCCGATATCCGCCGCGCCCGCCGCGCCACCGGCCTGACGCTGGGGCAGATCGCCGAGCGCAGCCGCATCTCGGCGCGTCTGCTCGTCGAGCTCGAGTGGGGCTACATGCGGAACTGGCCCGCCTCTCCGGTGGGGCGGACCCAGCTGGTGCGATACGCCCGTGCCGCCGGCCTCGACGACCGCGTCGTCGTGCGGACGGTCTGGCCGATGCTCGAGGAGGCGGCGCGCGCGCGTCCGGTGGCGGCGCCGCATGTGCCGGAGGTGGCGCTGGTGCCGTTCGTGGACGCCTTGCCACGGCCGCTGCCGGCTGTTTCTTCGACGTCCATTCCCGATGTACCGGCGCGGCCTGCCGGCCGCCGCCGATACCTCGCGGCGCTGGCGATTCCGGCGCTGCTGGCGATAGGCATCGTCCCGGCGCTCTGGGAACGATCGATGCGCGCGCACCAGCCGGACGCCACGCACCAGACGGAAACGGCGCCGGACACGACCTCCGCCACGGCCCCGGCGGCGGCGACGAGGGGAGTCGTGCCTCCGCAGGAGCCGCAGCGGCCGCAGGGAGTGGCTCCGGCGGCCGCGAGTGCCGGCGCCGCGGCAGCGATCGCCGGTCCGGCCGGTCGGCCGGAGGACCCGGGACGGACTGATGTGGCTGGCCCCGCGCCCGCGGCGTCGCCGGTGCGTGGCCTGTCCGCCGGCCCGGCCTACTCGCCGTCGTTCGACAGTGTCGGCACTGCCATGTTCTACCAGGCGGAGTCCGACGGCCGCAGCGCCCTGATGCGGGCGGACACCGACAGCCGTGGCGCGATCCTGCGCATCACCAGTATCGTTGACGACCGCGCCCATAACTTTCACGCTCGCCCGTCGCCAGACGGCGACCGCATCGCGTTCGACTCCGATCGCGACGGCGAGCGGGGCGTCTACGTGGCCGACGCCGACGGCACCAACGTGCGGCGGATCAGCGGCGACGGCTTCGCGGCCATCCCCAGCTGGTCGCCCGATGGGAAGACGATTGCCTTCGTCCGCGGCGAGGACGAACATCCGAAGGTCTGGAACCTCTGGACCACCGACATCGAATCGGGACAGACACGCCGCCTGACGTCGTATCGCGTCGGCGCGCCCTGGGGTGGCTCGTGGTTTCCCGATGGCCGCCGCCTCGCCTACAGCCACGAGACCGAGCTCGTCATCCTCGACCTCGAGAGCGGCAAGCGCCGCGTCTTCCGCTCGCCCGTCGCCGGCCGCCTCGTCCGGACGCCGGCGGTATCCCCCGACGGCCGCCGGGTGATGTTCCAGGTCTACCACGACGGCGCCTGGCTGCTGGACCTGCCGGACGGCTCGATGCGCAAGGTCTTGGCCGACCCGTCGGCGGAGGAGTACACCTGGGCCCCCGACGGCCGGCGCGTCGCCTACCACAGCCGCGGCACCGGCACCTGGGGCGTCTGGGTCATGGCCCCGCGCTGACCGCGCCCGCTCGGGTGTCTTTGAGCTCCAACCACCGAACCCTGAACCCAGAACCCCGAACCCGGAACCCCGAACCCCGGATTGCGATAAACTCCCCTCTTCAATGAGCCGGCAGCTCTTCCTTCCGTTCCTGCTAGCGGCGGCCGCCGCGTGCCGGCCAGCGCCGGCCGCGCCGGCCCATCACGCCGCGGACGTGGTGCTGCGGCGCGAGGTCGAGACCATCAGCGATCGCGTGCCGCGCAACGCGACACTCGACGGTCTCCTCGCCGCACATCATCTCGCCGCGCCCTCCGTCCAGGCGGTCGTGGCGGCGGTGCGGCGGGTGTTCGATGCGCGTCAGATCCGGGCGGACCGCCCGTTCGCGCTGGTGCGCTTTCTCGACGGCCGGCTGCGCGAGTTCGAGTATCGGATCGACATGGACCGGGTCCTCCGCGTCGTCGCCGGCGCCCACCCGGCTTCCGCGGAAGCCACGGTGGTGACGCTCGCGAAGTCCACCGTGCCGGTGGCGGTGCACGGGCAGATCGACGCCGCGCATCCGTCGCTGATCGCGGCGGTCGATTCGACCGGCGAGACG
>JAYTEJ010000242.1:0-1581 GCA_043735365.1 Acidobacteriota bacterium | reverse complement strand
AGCCGAAGACCGGAGCCGGTAGCGGGAAGCTGGAAGCTGGTGGCTGGAAGCTGGCCAGCTGGCAGCTGGGAGCTGGCAACTGGCAACTGGTAACTCGGCGTCGCCGTCTGGTTCTGCCAGAGCTCGGCCGGCTCGCCGAGCGTGAGGACGACGATGTCGAGGCGGCCGTCGCCATCGAAGTCGGCGACGCCGCAGCCGCGGTGGGCCGCGACCGCTTCGGCCAGCCCGGAGCCGGGCGTGCCGTCAACGTAGCGCCCCTGGCCGGCGTTGAGGAAGAGGCTGTTGGGCTGCTTCCAGCTCGAGCTGTCGGTCTCCCCGATCCGGTCGTTGGCCTGCGAGTTGGCGGTGAAGATGTCCTTGCGGCCATCGTTGTCGAAGTCGGCCTGGACGATGCACCAGCCCGAGAGTTTCGAGGTGAGCCGGGCCATGCCGCTTTGCTGCGTGGTCTCGACGAACCCGCCGCGGGTATCGTTGCGGAAGAGCGGAAAGGTCTCCCCCGCCAGCGCGGTAAAGGTCAGGTCCTCCCAGCCGTCGTTATCGTAATCCTGGAAGTCGGTGCCCATGCTCGAGACCGGCCGCCCCGATTCGGGGACCGAGACGCCTGCGAGCAGCGCCGTGTCGGCGAAGGTGCCGTCCCCCTTGTTGTGGAAGAGGAAGTTCGGCACGGTGTCGTTGGTGACGAAGGCGTCGAGCCGACCGTCGTGGTCGTAGTCGGCGAAGGCGACGCTCATGCCTTTGCCGATGTACTGCAGCAGTCCGGAGCGCTCGGAGACGTCCTCGAAGGTGCCGTCTCCCTTGTTGTGATACAGCCGGTTCGGCAGGCCCTGCGAGAATCGCGGGTGGCAGTAGGTGCGGACGCCGCGCGCCTGGTCGCCGCAGTAGCGGTTGTTGTCGGCGGACCACTGGACGTAATTGACGACCAGGAGGTCGAGCCGGCCGTCGTTGTCGTAGTCGAACCAGCCGGCCGCGGCCGCCCAGTCGCCGCTGGCAATGCCGGTTTTTGCGGTGACGTCCTCGAAGCGGCCGTCGCCGCGGTTGCGCAACAGCTGATTCTGGCGGACGCCGGCGACGAACAGATCGACGTGGCCGTCGTTGTCGTAGTCGGCTGCCGCCGCGCCCATCGCGTAGCCGACGCCGCGGACGCCGGCCTCGGCGGTGACGTCGGTGAACTTCATCCCGCCGTCGTTGCGGAACAGCCGGTTGGCGAACTGCTCGCCGCTCTTGTCGAGCGACGGCGTCCGCGCGCCGTTGGTGAAAAATATGTCCGGTTTGCCGTCGCCGTTGTAATCGAAGACCGCGACACCGGCGGGGGCGCTTTCGATGTAGTACTTTTCGGGGGTAGGAGAGTGCTGGTAGACAAAACGCATCCCCGCGGCGGCGGCGACGTTGCGGAAGCGGACCGCGGACGCCGCCGGGGCGGCGGCCTGACGGGCCGTGGGGGCCGCGGCGCTGCACAACAACAGGCCGGTCACGGCGAGGCCGGCGGCTAGACGGTTCAAAGGGGTCCCTCCGCGATAGTGTTCTGAAATAGTATAAGGGCCTGTAATCAGCGACTTACGCTAAAGATGAGTGTCCCCCTTA
>JAYTEJ010000241.1:0-4697 GCA_043735365.1 Acidobacteriota bacterium | reverse complement strand
TCTTCCTGAATCCCCTGCGGAATCGTCGTGCAGGTGGTCTCGCCGTCCTGGTTCTCCGCACAGAAGACCTTCACGGCGTCCGACTTGTACTTGACGATGACGTTGGCACCGACAGGGGTGACCCCGTCCGGCTGATACACCACGCCCGCGATCTGGCTCGTCGCCTGCAGCTTCAACGTCAGATCCACCGTCGCCCCGGCGGCCGGCATCCGCGACTCGAGGCTCACCGGGTCCGGGCTGAACTGCCCCGCCGCGCGGATCGTGAAGGGCCCGACCCAGACGTTCCCGAGGGCGAATCGGCCGGTCGTGAAGTCGGTCTGCGCGATCTGGAAATTCTGGACGTACTGGAAGCCGACGCCGACCCGGCCGCCGGCAATCACCAGCTGGTCGCCCGACACGCTCACCGCCGCCTTCAGCGGCGTCACCCCGTCGTCGTCGAACACCGTGCCGGTCACACGGCCCGCGCCGCCGCGGAAGCGGACGTCCGCCCGGAACACCTGCCGGTCGTAGGCCAGCGAGACGTTGACGATGTTGCCGTCGGAGAAGTCGGATCGGAACGCCGACAGCGAGTAGTCGCCGAGCCGGACCTTGTCGATGCGGTAGCCGCCGTTCTGGTCCGCCGTCGCTTCACCGACGACGCAGATACCGAGACCGCACTCCCTTTCGAAGAGGTAGACCTTGATGTTCGGGACAGGCGTCGAGCCGTCGGTGGCAAAGATCGTTCCAGCCACGGACGCGACCGACTGCAGGACGATCGTGACCGGCACTTCGTCTCCGGCGCGGATGATATCGATGTCGGCGGAGCCCGTGGATCCGAGCGAATCGCTGACCGCCACGATCGTGCGGTGGCCGACTGGCACGTCGGTCAGCAGGAACTGGCCAGACGCGTCGGCATTTGCCAGGCTGAGGCCGCCGCCGACCCGCGCGTCCGTCACCGGGGCGCCGGAGGGCGTGACAACTCGCCCGCGAACGGATCCGAGGCCGCCGTTCAGGAGCAGGTTGAACTCGGTCGAGCGATCGGCCGGCAGGACGACGCGCGCCTCCCCCTCCTGGAGCCCGGCCTGGTCGATCGCCTTGATGCGGTGCGTCCCGGCGGAGAGCTGGTCGAACGCGAACGTGCCGTCCTGCGCGGTGCGGACGACCGCCGCGGCACACTCCGCGGGCTCCGTCCCGTCGGGGAACGGCGGGCAGCGCACACCAGGCTGGCTGCGGTTCTGATAGTAGGAGACGACAGGCACGTCTCCGACCGGCGAGGCGCCGTCGGCGCGCAGCACGTGGCCGAAGAGTCGCCCCCGTTTCACTTCGATCGGGCTGGTGGTGACGTCGAGCAGTATCAGATCGCGTGTGACGGTGGCGCCGGCAAACGGGATCGCTTCGCTGATGAAGGTCTGGGCGCCGTGCGCGGCGCTCACGCCTTCGATGAGGATGCTGCCGACCGGAATGGCCGCGATGGCGAAACGGCCGTCGGCATCCGAGGTGGCGCCGTACTGGCTCTGGTCCGTCAGGCTGGTGATGCGAATCGCCGCCCCGGGAATCGCGGTGTGCCCGTCCTCCTGCAGCACGCGGCCGGTCACCGTCCCGCGGCCGAGGAAGACGATGTTGACGTTGAGGCGCTGGGCGTCGCGGGCGACGGAGAAGCGCAGCGCACGGAACTGGTCGGTCTCGGTGTCCACGGCGATGAGCTTCGGCGTGACCCCGCCGCGCACCACGTAGTCCAGTGAGTACTGCCCCTGGTCGTCGGTGGATTTCGAGGTGATGCCGGCGACCACCAGGTTCTCGCCGCACTGATATTCGTAGAACAGGCGGATATTGGCGAAGGGGGCGGGCGTGCCATCGGCCCGCAGCACGCGCCCGCTGACCACGCCGCCGTGGCCGTCCACCGTGGACTCGATCGGCAGCGCCACCTCGGCCATCGGCTGACCGCGGTTGTCGGCCACGTCACGGACCGTGACCTGCCGCGGCACGTAGGGCCCGAACGGATCCCGCAGCGCCAGGAACGCGATCCGGCGGCCCGGCTGCAGCGCCACGCCGACGACGGCGTTGCCGTCCACGCCGAAGCGGCTGATCTCTGTTGCCGCGACACGGTCCTGCGCTTCGGCCGGGGTCACTTCTTCGCTGAAGAGGACCGCTATCACCCGGCCCGGCCGTGCGACCACGGAGCCCTCGCAGACCAGCGTATCGGCGTCCGCCTGCTGCACGGCGCCGAGGATCGTCGGCGCGGGATCGAGGACCGGCGTCGTGGACGCAGGGGCCACGGCCGGCCCGGTGGACGCGGCATCGCCGGCATACGCTTCGAAGCGGATCGAGACGGGCGAGCCCGGCAGCTGGACGGCCGGCAGCTCGCCAAGCGCCACGTTCGTGAACACGAGCTGCGTCAGCGCGCCGGCAGCGTCCGGGACGACGACGCTCAGATCGAAGCGCGCGTCGTCCGCCGCGCCCGCGAGGCGGTCGAGGCGCACGACGTACTCGCCGGGGTCGGGGGTCGTGACCAGCGCCAGCGCGCCGTGGGCGACGCCGCCGGTCGAGAAGCGGAGGTAGTCGCTGAACGGGATGCCGCGCTCCGCGGCGCCAGACGCCAGGGGACCATTCCGTCGCCCCGACGGGTCGCGCAGCGAAAGGGCGACCGGCAGCCCGGCCGGCGACCCCACCATCACCGACAGGTGCGCCGGGCGGTAGCTCCATCTGCTGGCGAGCGCCGCATGGAACGCCGGCGCGCCGGCGGCATCGAAGGATGGCGCCAGGAGATCCGCCACCGCGCCGGCGAAAGTCTCGCCGCGCACGGATCGGCGCCGCAGCTCGTCGAAGCCCAGATAGTCGCTCTGGGAGAACTCGAGGTCCGCCGCGGCGCGCTGGGTCGGCAGCGCGGCATAGCGGCTGCCGGCAAAATCCATCAGCAGCTGCGCGGCGGAATCGGCCAGCGGCTCCTTGAGCGTGACGCGGAAGCCGGCCTCGGCCACCTCGACGGCGCGGTCCCAGACAATCTTCTTCGTGAAGCGGCGCACGTCCCGCGGCAGCGCGGCTGACGGGGCGGTGGCGACGGCATACGCCTTGCCGAGGAGCCCGAGGGCCGCCGAGCGAAGCGACGACGGCAGCGCGTTCGCCTCCTTCGGCAGCACCAGCGAGTCGGGCGAAAGCGGTACGCCGAGCTCGCCGATGGCGGTCTTCAGCGCGAAGCGGCCGGCGACGTTCTCGTCGGAGTCGAGCGTCGCGGCGGTCACCTTGCCGGTCTGCTTCGAGACGAGATCGAAGCTCACCGTCTCCGCATCCCCCGGCGCAATCGACTCGATCTGGCGGCTGGGGTCGCCGACGAGCGTCGCGCCGCTGATGTTGCGATCGTAGAGATTGAGACTGACGAAGTTCGCCGGCGACTCGGAGGTGTTCGTCACCGTGACGTCGAGCGTGTAGGCCTCGCCCGCGTTGACGACGTCCGGGTGCGTGAACGTGAGCGTGAACTTCGGGTTCCGGACCAGCACCGAGCCGGCGGCGCGGCCGCGAATCGTCACCGGTCCGACCGGGAGGCCCAGGAGGGTGCCGGTCAGCTCCATTTCGACGACGTGGCTGCCCTCGCGGCGGCCCTCGACCAGATATTCCGCGTTCCCGGTCTCCCCCGGACCGAGCGTCACGATGTCGTCCGCCGTGCCGAGCTTGCCGTCCGCCCCGGCCTGGTGCACCGGCTGCGTCCGCGGCGTCTCCCCTTCGGCGGTGCTCGCCATGCGCAGCGGGTCGTCGGCGGACCCGACTACGGTGTCGTTGCCGGGCGGAAGGACGATCTGCGCCTGCAGATCGGTGACGACCAGGTTCGAGCCGCCGGGCGCCACGTTGGCGACCATCAGCATCACCGAGAAGAACTGGTTCAGGAACCCGATGTCCCCGGGGATAACGATGACGCCGGGGATCGGCGGCACGAAGAAGTTCTGCCCTTCAAGGGCTGGCGCCTTCAGCGTGAAGCCGACGACGCTGAGGTTCGGGATCTGCGTCTGCAGGCGCAGCGTATCCGGAATGATGGTTGCCAGACTGCGGACCGCGGGGGGCTCAATCGGCTTGAGGTCCGTCACGCTCGTGGACCGGTCGGCCGCGCCCTGGAGGTTCGGCAGGACCACCGGGAAGCTGATGTTAATCGGCGGGCCGCTGTCGATGGCGAACGCGGCGGCGAAGTTGTAAGCCTGGAAGCTCGACTTGTCGAAGACCAGCCCGGCCTCGCGGATCTCGGCGGCTGACAGCGCCCGGGCGGTGACCTGGGTGAGCAGCAGCTTGTCGATGACCTCGATCTGCACGCTCTCGGGGACGCCGTAGAGCAGCACCTTGCCGCCGCTGATCACGCGGATGCTGTCCACCGTGTGGAGGCCGGCGACGGTGAGCGGCGGGATGTTGAGGGGCGTATTCGGCCGCCCGGTCAGTTCGAGCGGCGTGGCGAAGCTGGGGCCGCGCAGCGTCGCATGGACGACGGCGTCGTCCGGGAACGGCGGCAAGTCAGGCGAGTTGGGCGCCTGCAGGAGCGTGCTGACGATCGTCGCGATGTCTTTCGGGACGGTCTGGCGCGCGGGCTCGACGCGGAGACCAGCGCCGTAGAGGAAGATGTCTTCGCGCGCGAGGGAGCGCGGCTGGTCCTGCGCGAGGGCCGGGGCCGGAAGGACGACTCCCAGGGCCAGCAGGGCAACCGCCAGCGCACGCCGGGCGAAACGGCAGGCGCTCACGGC
>JAYTEJ010000240.1:0-1528 GCA_043735365.1 Acidobacteriota bacterium | reverse complement strand
TTCTGCTCCGACCGGTGCAAGCTGGCCGATCTGGGGAGATGGCTGTCGGAGGCGTACCGCATCCCCGGGGAGCCGCTCCCTGCAGACGACGAGGACGCTGAGTAGGACATGGCCGAGACGCTGACGATTACCGACAATCGAACCGGAAAGACCTACGAGCTGCGGATCCAGAACGGCACGGTCCGGGCCATGGACCTCCGGCAGATCAAGGTCTCCCCGGACGACTTCGGGATGATGACCTACGACCCGGCGTTCACCAACACCGCGGCCTGCCGGAGCGGGATTACCTACATTGACGGGGAGCGCGGCATCCTGATGTACCGCGGCTATCCCATTGAGCAGCTGGCCGAGCACAGCGACTACCTGGAGACCGCCTACCTGGTGCTGTTCGGCGAGCTGCCGTCGGCGGGCGAGCTGGACACCTGGGTCGCCGACATCAACCGCCGCACGCTTCCGCACGAGAACGTCAAGCAACTGCTGCAGGGCTTTCGCTACGACGCCCATCCGATGGGCATGTTCCTCAGCACCGTCGGGGCGATGTCGACCTTTCACCCCGACGCCAAGGACATCTTCGACGCGCGCTCGCGCCGGCTGCAGACCATGCGGCTCATCGCCACGGTTCCCGGCATCGCCGCGTACGCCTACCGCCACTCGCGCGGGCTGCCCTACGTGGTGCCGGACAGCGAGCTCAGCTTCACCGGCAATTTCCTGAACATGCTGTTCCGGACCACCGAGCCGCGCTACAAGCCGCATCCGGTGCTCGAGCGGGCGCTCGAGGTGCTCTTCATCCTCCACGTCGACCACGAGCAGAACTGCAGCACCCATGCGATGCGCGGCATCGGCAGCTCGCACGCCGATCCGTTTTCCTCGCTCGCCGGCGCGGCGGCGGCGCTGTACGGACCGCTGCACGGCGGCGCCAACGAGGCGGTGCTGAAGATGCTGGCCGAGATCGGATCGATCGAGCACGTCCCGGCCTTCGTCAAGCGGGTCAAGGCGGGCGAGGGACGGCTGATGGGATTCGGCCACCGCGTCTACAAGTCCTACGATCCGCGCGCCAAGATCATCAAGCGCATCGCCGATCTGGTCTTCGAGGTCACCGGCAAGAACCCGCTGCTCGACATCGCGCTCGAGCTCGAGCGGATCGCGCTGTCGGACGATTACTTCGTCAGCCGCAAGCTCTATCCGAACGTCGATTTCTATTCCGGGCTGATCTACCAGGCGATGGGGTTTCCGGTGGAGATGTTCCCGGTGCTGTTTGCCATTCCCCGGACCGCCGGCTGGCTGGCGCAGTGGGAAGAGATGCTGACCGATGCCGAGCAGAAGATCGCCCGGCCGCGGCAGATTTACACCGGGCCGGCGAAGCGCGACTACGTCAGCCGCGACAAGCGGCGCTAGCGCGTCCGATGGCGATGCGACTGAAAGTTGCCACGCTCCTCGTCGTGCTCGGGGCGGCGTGCGTCGCCGCCTCCCCCGCCGCCCCGCCGCCGTTCGACGGTGCCAGGGCCTACGAGCACCTGCGCCAGCTGGT
>JAYTEJ010000239.1:0-5829 GCA_043735365.1 Acidobacteriota bacterium | reverse complement strand
GTTCTTGCGGAAGAGCGGGTCCACCACTTTCAGCAGCACGCGCTTGACGCCGCCGCCGGCCGCCTGGGAAATCGTCGCCTTCATCCGGGCGGTGCCGTCGAACTCGAGCGCGTCGCTGAAGAGGCCGTAGGTGCCGGCGAGCTGAACGGTCGCGCCGGGCATCGTGAACGACGCATTCCGCAGAGTGATGACACCCCGCGCCAGGGTGAATGTCGCCCGCAGATCGGAGGCGACGTTCTGCCTGGTCTCTTCGGGGTCCAGCCCCCGCGCCCGCTCGCTCATGTCCGAGACCTTCGTCTGTACGCCCTTGTCGGTGAAACGCGCTGAGGCCACGTCCAGCGCTCCGGCGAGGCCGAGGCGATCCATGACGTCGGCCGGTCCCGCCGGCAGGTTCAGGTCGGCATGGAGCGCGAGCTGCCCCCGCATCAAGGGCTGCTCGCCGCGAACCGCCAGGCGCAGCAGGTCCTCGATCCGGCCATCCTCGATCTTGACGTGGACCTTCACCGTGCGCCCCTTCACTCCTTCGGCGCCGACGACGGCACCGCGCGCGGTCAGCGAGGTCTCGAGGATCGTCGCCGAGACGTCGTTCAGGTAGGTGTCGCCGTCGGTGCCGTCGACGACCGCTTCGAACTTCGTCTGCAGCGGCACCGGATTGCCCGCGACCTTGAGGAAGAAGTCCGGCGTACGGGTCTCGCCGGAGACGGCGATGCGATCGAACTGCCCCTTGAAGGTGCCGGTCGAGGACAGATTGCCGCCAATCCCCTTCACCGTCGCGAGATCGACATTGTCGAAGGTGTAACGCCCGGTCAGCGGCGTGCCGCCAGGATCGCCGCGATGCCACGGGCCGAAGGTCCCGGTCGCCTCGACCAGGCCTTTCGGCAGCGGATTGGTGATCGCGGCTTCGTAGGACATCACCTCTCCCTTGCCAAGCGGCTTCATCGTCAGGCGGTGAATGTCGAAGATTTTGGGCTCCTTGTCGGCGCGCCGCGGCACCAGGATCAGTGCCGCATTGTCGGCCGTCAGCTCATCGACGACGATGGCACCGGGGCCCGACGGTTCGTCGTCTGGGCTGTCGTCCGCATGGTCATTCTTGAAGCCGCCTGGGGGAATGTTGACGCGCAGACCGGTAACGGTGACGGTTCGGAAGCGCCGCGGCCGGCTGATCAACCCGAAGAGGCCGCCGTCGACGGTGAAGCTGTCGATGGTGACGAGGGGCGGGACGTCGCGCCGGTTCCTGTGGCGGATGACGAGCCCGGCCCCGGTGACGTGGACGCGGGGAAAGGTATCGACGCTGAACGCGCCGAGCTCGACCTCCGAGTCGAGCCGGTCGGCCAGCGTCCCGACCACCAGCTGCCGGAGCGTAGCGGTCCTGGAGCCGAGGCCCGCGACGACCGCCATCGCGACGAGGATGCCTAGGCAGGCGACAATGGCCCAGCGGACGAGGTGAATACGCATCGGCCGGATCGTATCAAGGATCAGCGAAAGACTGAGAGCTGGCCCTGCCGGGCTACCGAGCCGCGGGCAGCGGCTTACGCGGCAATTTCTCGTCGCGCATCGCGGCATCGTAGGCGAACACCGCCGCCACCACGGCCTGCTGCACCAGGTCGTCCTTGGGGACGCGGTCGTAGACATCCATGTTCGAGTGGTGGGTGCGCGAGTTGTACTCGAGGCGATCGACCATGAACTGAAAGCCGGGAAGGCCGACGGCGTCGAACGAGACGTGGTCGGTGGAGCCGGTCGAGCGCGCACTGAGCGCGGTCACTCCGAGATCGGCAAGCGGCTTCATCCACTCCTCGAACACCGCCGCCGCGGCGGGGTTGCCCTGCGTCCAGATGCCGCGGACGCGTCCGGCGCCGTTGTCGGAGTTGAAATAGGCGGCAACGCGTGCGTGCTCGGGCTCGAGCACCATGTCGGCGGGATCGGCGAAGTGCTCCCGGACGTAGGCCTTCGAGCCCAGCAGCCCCTGCTCTTCACCTCCCCATAGCGCCAGGCGGATGGTGCGCCGTGGCTTGACCCCGAGCGTCTTGAGGATACGCATCGCCTCCATCATCGCGGCCGAGCCGGCGGCGTTGTCGGTCGCACCGGTACCAGCCTGCAGCGAATCGAAGTGCGCGCCGAGGATCACCACTTCGCCCGTGAGCACGGGGTCAGACCCCGGAATCTCCGCAATGGTGTTGAAGCCGTTCGGCGTGGTTTCGTCGAAGAATTTCGTCTCGAGCGTCAGCTCCACCTTGACGGGGACGTTCTTCGCCAGGACCCGCAGCATCCTGTTGTAGTGCTCGACCGCGATGGTCACGATCGGGACGGACGTACCCGCGTCCGCACCGCGCGCACCGCTGGAGTTCGGGAAGATGGTGCCTCCGTCGGTGCGCTGGGTCTGCGCGGTCAGGCCGACGCCGACCGCGGCAAGCGCCGAATCGGGGCCGCGGTTGAAGACGGCGACGACCCCTTCGTCCTTGAAGAACCTGGCCGTTTTGGCGGCAAGCTCGCGCCGTGCGGCGGCACGGGCAACAGCGTCGGGCGTTGCCGCCGCAATGGCAGGCGAAGCGCTGCGGACGGCGGCGACATCCTCGGGGCTGACGCGACTGACGATCGGCCCTTCGAGCAGCGACACCGGCCGCTCCGGCTGCGGCAGCACGATCGCGCCAGCAAGCTTCCCGTGGTAGCGGGCGAAGTCGGCGTCGCTGTCGATCTGCACCTGCAGCACCGGCGCGACAACCGTCCCCTTCGTGCTCGCGGTCCAGGGTGCGGGGTAGCCGATGATCGGCTGCACCTGCGGTTCGACCATCTGGGCGCTGAAGCGCACCAGCGCCCAGCCCTTCCCAAAGGGAAAAGATTCGCGGTGGATGTTGGCGAGGCCCCAGTCGTGGAGCCTCCCCATCGCCCAGTCGCTGGCCTGCAGGATCGACGGACTGCCCGTCAGCCTCGGGCCGTAGACATCCGTCAGCCAGCTGAGGTGATCCATCACCTGGGAGTGATTCATTCCCTCGGCGCGGATTTTCGCGATGGTCGGGAGATCGATCTTCTCGGCAGGCTGAGCGGCGGCGACGACCGAGAGGGAGACAACGAACGCCGCGGTGGACAGGAGGCGCATCCGTCCATTCTATGGGTTCTGGGGGGTCGTGAGCCTATCGCCTTGTCGCGAGACACGACTTCCACGTCACGCCGTACCTTGGTCTTCGAGAACGGCAAGACGCAATTCGATGCACGACGTGTCCGAGACTTTGCACGTACGGTGGGCTGGTCACGGGATTGAGTTCGATGAAACCCGGCAGCAGGTTACCATCGATGAACATCGATCCGCGGGCAGCTCGCTTACCTCGTCAAGATCTCTGCCAGCGCCCGCCATGCAGCGGTAGACGAAATAGCCAGGCGCGCCGGCACCGAGACCAGGATGAACGCTCCGCCCCACAGATAGACCCGGTGCACACGCCCTCGCGTAAGGAAGTCGTAGATCCCGGCGGCGATCACGAAGAGGAACGACAGTCCGAAGAACGCCGGCGGCCCGAGCGGCAGCACACCGGGCAACCGCGCCACCGCCGCGGTGACGATGCTGACGTAGGCCAGCAGCATGAGGCGCTTGTGCGCTTCCTTGTCGCGCCGCCCGATTAGGGCGGCGGTGACGAAGGTCGCGAAGAGGACCATGTCGAACAGAGGAATGATCAGAAAACCAAGGGGCGTCATTCCCGGAGGTGCCGAGCCCCGGGCCGCGGTCGCTATGGCGACGGACGTACCCGCCACCACCATGCCGGCCGCGAGCAGGGCGCCCGCGATTCCGAGGCGACGGTGGACCGCCACACGGCGGCTGGCGACGAGCGTCGTCTGGACGATGAAGAGCAGCATCCACGACGTGAAGAGCGCACCGTGGACGTGGACGAGCGCGGTGAAGGGTCCGCCGCTGAGCGTCGCGCTGGGGCCGCCGTGCAGGAAGCGCAGGTAGTAGGTCGGCGCGAAGCCGGCGAGCACGGTGAGTCCCAGCGCGGCCGCCATGCCGCCGTAGAACAGCCGATCGTAGGTGCCGGGGCGGCTCGGCGAACGGGTCGCGGTACTGGTCGCTGCGATAGTGGACATGGGGCTGCGCCTCAGATTTCAGCTGGAGGGTATCACGGAGGCTCGGTGCGCAGCCGGTTCAGGGAGGTGGTCGGCGTCCCCACATGGATCAGCCCCTGAAGTGCCTGGAGCAACATTGGGGAAGCGGGCCCTTGAGGGGGCTCGGTGGAGAAGCGAGCTGGAGCACGAAGGTGCAGCGGCGAAGGACGTCGCCGCACCGCATCATGGCGGCCGAGGGGATATGATTCAGAGATGATCTATCGCACCTTTGGCCGGACCGGCTGGAACGTCTCGGAAGTGGGCTACGGCATGTGGGGCATGGCGGGCTGGACCGGCAGCGACGACGAGGAGTCGCTGCAGTCGCTCGACCATGCGGTCGCGCGCGGCTGCAACTTCTTCGACACCGCGTGGGCCTACGGCGATGGCCACAGCGAGGAGCTGCTCGGGAAGGCGCTGAAGCGCCACGCCGAAAAGCGGCTCTACGTCGCGACCAAGATCCCGCCGAAGAACCGCAAGTGGCCGGCGCGGCCCGAGTACGCGCTGGACGACGTCTATCCGCCCGACTATATCCGCGAGTACACCGAGAAGAGCCTGACCAACCTGGGCGTCTCGACCATCGACCTGCAGCAATTCCACGTCTGGAGCGACACCTGGGCCGACGACGATCGCTGGCAGAAGGCGGCGTCCGCGCTCAAGGAAGAGGGGCTGGTACGGGCCATCGGCATCAGCA
Organism: Acidobacteriota bacterium; assembly: GCA_043735365.1. Lineage (GTDB taxonomy): Bacteria > Acidobacteriota > Vicinamibacteria > Vicinamibacterales > 2-12-FULL-66-21 > JALZOC01. The sequence continues at coordinate 1,049 of JAYTEJ010000239.1, read as the reverse complement.
TCAACCGCTGGCAGCCGGAGAACGTCCGGCGCGCGCTGGATACCGGAATCATCGACGCGGTGCAGGTGGTCTACAACGTCTTCGACCAGAGCCCCGAGGACGAGCTCTTCCCCGCCTGCCGCGAGAAGAAGATTGCGGTAATTGCGCGGGTGCCGTTCGACGAGGGCAGCCTGACGGGCACGCTGACCGCGGACTCGAAATGGCCGCAGGGGGATTTCCGCAACCTCTACTTCCGTCCCGAGAACCTGACGCCGACACTCGAGCGGGTCGAGCGGCTGAAGCCGGTGGTGCCGAACGGCATGACGCTGCCGGAGCTGGCGTTGCGGCACATCCTCCAGAGCCAGGATGTAAGTACCGTGATCCCCGGGATGCGGAAACTGCAGCACGTCGAAGAGAACATCGCCGCCAGCGACGGCAAGCGGCTGCCCGAGAGTTTGATGTCCGAGCTCAAGCGTCACCGCTGGGAACGGAGCGTCGATTTCGAGTGAATCCTGGCCGTAGATACCGCTAACCAGCTGATTATAGACAGCTTAGCGATTACGGTGTTCCATTCGAGGCCGGGGACTGGTATAATGCCCTTTTGTCCGAAGCCCCAAGGAGCCTGCAGTGAAGGAAGGGATTCACCCCCAGTACAACGAGATCGAGGCGCGCTGCGCGTGCGGCGCGACGTGGAAAACGCGGTCCACGAAGCCCGAACTGCACCTCGAGATCTGCAACAACTGCCATCCGTTCTTCACGGGCCGCCAGAAGCTGGTGGACACCGAAGGCCGGGTGGAGCGGTTCACCAAGCGGTTCGGCGTGCAGACGTCCGAAAGCCGCAAGGCTGCCGCGAAGACGAAGAAGGCCGAGAAGGCCACCGTCGCCGCCAAGTAGAATTCGGCCCGCCCGCGCGGCCGGCGCATTCGACCAGACGCTCAGCTCGAGAAGAGCTGGGCGTCTGTCTTTTTACCGGTCTGCCCGGCTCCTCCTCCGCCCTTCTCCGTAATCTTCCGATCGATCCGTGCGAGGCGATGGCGGATGCCCTGGGCGCGGTCGCCAGCCGCCTCTTG
>JAYTEJ010000238.1:0-6703 GCA_043735365.1 Acidobacteriota bacterium | reverse complement strand
CTGGAAGATCTGCTCAAGGCCCGCGCCGTCCACCTCGAGGCGGAGCAGCGCCGCGAACGCATCCGCACCGTGCGCATCGCCTTCCCCTTCGGGCTGGCGGCACGCAACGAGGGAGGGAAGACAGCGGGCTGAGAGTCGAAGGTTGAGCGCAAAAGGCCAGGGAGCCGGAAGTCGGGAAGCTCAAGCCCCTCAGCCCCTGGCTTCTCCCTGTTCGCGGCTGCGTGCCATCACCGCGCCGATGTAGCAGAGCGCAATCACCAGCAGCAGCGCCCGGAAGCCGGTAACCAGCGACAGATATTCCCCGACGCCGCCGACCATCGCGCCGAGGAGATTGATGCCGTAGTCGCGCGCCAGCGCCGTTGACCGGGCGATCGCCGATCCGAACAGCAGCCCGGCGCAGAGGATCGGGCTGAACACCTGCGCCGCGTAGAAGAGCGACTCGGCGGCTCGGCTCTCGAACGTCACCCGCCCGATGGGCACCAGGTAGTTGAGCAGCAGCAGCCCGACCAGGGCGCCGCCGACCAGCCAGGGACGCCGGATCGTCACCCGCGCCACCACCGCGTTGGCCACCAGCGCCATCGTCAGCACCGAGGCAATCGCCACCGAGGCCACCACCCAGGTCGAGCCCCACAACAGCGCGAACTGGATAATCGACTTGGTCTCGAGCAGCATGAATCCCGCACCCAGCAGGAAGAACTGCCACGACCAGCCCGACCCGGCGCCGGCCCCGGCGCCGAGCAGCCGCAGCGTCGCCAGCACCGCCACGATCGAGACCACCAGCACGACCGCCAGCGCGATGACGTAATGCCGCGGGATGTGGCGGTCGCGCATGTAGAGGAACGGCCAGTCGTCCGACGCCGGCTCGATGGCGGGGTCGCGGACGTGCATCCGCGCCGGGCTCGGCGCGTGGGACTGGTTGAAGGCCGTGACCCGATCGGGGATGTGCGGGGGCGAAGTCAGCTGCTTGAGGCGCGGCCCGGCCATCAGCACGCCGAGGAAGGCGCTGGCCTCGTGGACGTGGACCCAGGGCTCGCTGCCGAACGCCGTGGCGGCGGTGTTGGCCAGCCGATCGACGAGCCAGCGCTCGCGGAAGTAGTTGTAGACCACCAGCACGCCGTCCGGCGTGAGCCGGTCGCGCACGCTCTCGAACGACTCGACGGTGAACATGTAGCTCTCGAGCCGCACCCCCGAGAAGCTCGACTGCATGGTCAGCGAGTCGATCAGCGCGAACACCACCAGGTCGTACTTCTTCGTCGTCGTCCGCAGGTAATGCCGGGCGTCGTCGTTGATCACCGTGACCCGGGGATCAGAGTAGGGATGGTCGGGATGATGCGCCCGGCCGAGCCGGATGATCGCCGGATCGATTTCGACCGCGTCGACGTGCTTGACGCCGTGGCGCAGCGCCGCGGCGACGTCGGTGCCCGATCCGGCGCCGAGAATCAGCACCTCGTCGAAGGTGTCGCCGAAGACGCTGTAGGGCCACTGGTAGAAGTATTCCTTCTGCTCGACCGGGGCCATCGACTGGTGGAAGATGTTGTTGACCTCGACAACGGTGTCGGGGCCGTTCTGGCTGACCGTGATCTTGTAATAGGGCGACCAGATGGCGCCGCGCGCCATGAGGTGGACCATCACCAGCGAGCCGGCCAGCAGCGCGATGTTGAAGCCGACCAGCAGCAGCGACGGGCGCGGAGCGGCGGGCGCGCCGACCGCCGGCCCGGACGAGGGCGGCGGGTCGGCGGTGACCAGCAGCGGCAACGCTGCGGCGAACGCCAGACCGAACCACACCGTCGGCGGCAGCTCGAGCCACGAAATCACGCCGAGCGCGACCACGCCCGCCAGGCTGCCGGCGAGGTTGATGGTGTAGGCGCGGAGCGGCGGCAGTTGCGCCATCTCGCGTCCCATCCGCTGCGCCAGCGCCGCGAACAGCGCCGCAACGATGATGAAGAGCAGCGGCAGCAGCATGGTGCTCTCGACCAGCACCACCTTGGCCGAGGTGCCGCTCGAGAAGTAGATGCTCCCCGCGGTCGGCACCGAGACCTCGAGGCGAAAAAAGTAGACCGCCGCGATCACCGCGGCCTGCACCAGCGGGAACCAGCGGAACAGCCGCGCCCGCGCCGGCGCCAGCAGGCAGCCGACGCCGATGCCGAGGAAGCTCGCCAGCAGGATGAAGTTGGAGAAATACGACAGCAGCCGGACGTAGGCCGGCATCCAGCGAATCAGCGCCACTTCGAGGAAGAGGACGAGGAACGAGACGAGAAAGGTGCGCGTCGCGCGCCTGCCGGCGATGGTCATGCCGTCGGGTTCAGGCCGAGCTTCTTCAGGACCTCCTCCGGGCATCCCTTCCATTCGGCGACGGCGACGTTGCCGAGATACTGCAGATCGGCAATGCCGACCTTGGTCGTCCAGAAGCCGCTCGAGGTCAGGTCGCGAAAGCTGTTGAAGAAAGCGATGCCGTGCGACAGCTCCGGCGTTCCCCGCCCAGGCCAGGCGATGTCGTCGAGCAACGCCGTCTGCTGCGCGGCGCTGCAGCGGACGAAGGGCAGATCGTGGCGCCGCAGGCACTCCCGATCGATCCACGCCAGCCCGCCGCGCATCGCCACCTGCCGCGGCGGCTGATCGGCCATCATGAAGTCCATGAACTCCGGCACGCCGACGTCGGTGGCGCTGCCCGAGCGCTCGTCCCTGGGAAGGACGAGATCGACGAGCACGCGCACCGTCTGGTACTCGTGGGCGGTGAAGAACTTCGGCGCGAACGCCGCCCCTGCCCTGGCGGCGCGCGCCGCCTGCGCCTGCCCGGCCGCCGCTTCGACATCGGCCTCGGTCCAGACGAAGCCGGCGGCCGCCGGTGCGGCGGCCATCAGCTTCAGTAACGTTCGACGATCGATATCGCTCATGTCAGTTCCCGCCTGTGGTGCCGCCGAGCGGCGGTCAGATCGCTCCGCCCTTGCGCTGGTCGGCGATGAATTCCGAAGTCCGCATCGACAGCGCCAGGATCGTCCAGGTGCAGTTCTTGTCGGGTTGGGTCACGAACGGGCCGCCGTCGGCGACGAACAGGTTCTTGACGTCGTGCGCCTGGCAGTGGCTGTTGACCACCGACGACGACGGATCGTCGCCCATGCGCGTGACCCCGAGCTCGTGGATGATCCGGCCACCGGCCGCGATGCCGTAGCCCTGCTCGCGCGACGGCATCTCGCCGATTGGCGTCCCCCCCATCTCGTGGATGATGGCGCGGAAGGTTTCCTGCATGTGCTTCGCCTGGTTGATCTCGTAGTCGCTCCACTTGAAGTGGAAGCGCGGCACCGGGATGCCCCACTTGTCGACAACGACTGGGTCGATCTCCAGAAAGCTGTCCTTGTTCGGGATCATCTCGCCGCGGCCGGCGAAGCCCACCGTCGCGCCGTAGAGCCGGCGGTAGTCGTTCTTCAGCTGCGTGCCGTAGCCGCCGAACGACATCGGCCGTCCCGAGCCGTCGACGCCGGTGAACTGGTGAATCCCGCCACCGAAGCCGGCCATCGGCATGCGCCGCCCGCCGCCGATCTCGATGTGGTAGCCGCGCGGGAAATCGAGCTTCTTGTTGTCCCCCCACCACGGCATGAACAGGTGCATGCCGCCGGTGCCGTCCTCGTTGTGGGGAATGTTGTCCATCAGCTTCGGGATGAAGCCGCTGACGCCGAGGCCGGTCGAGTCCGTCAGGTAGCGGCCGACGACGCCGCTCGAGTTGGCCAGCCCCTGGGGAAACTTCGTCGACTTGGAGTTGAGCAGGATGCGCGCCGACTCGCAGGCGCTGGCCGCGAGGACGACGATGCGGGCCTTGACGTGGTTGTCGCGCTGGGTCTTCTTGTCGATGTAGGTGACGCCGTCGGCGAGGCCCGCCTGGCTCACCGTCACTTCGCGCGCCATCGCCCCGGTGATGATCGTCAGCCGTCCGGTCTTCATCGCCGGCGGCAGCAGCACCGACGGGGACGAGAAGTTCGAGTGCGTCTGGCAGCCGCGGCCGCACTGGCTGCAGTAGTGGCAGGCCGGGCGGCCGTTGAGCGGCTGGGTCAGGATCGACAGCCGCGACGGGATCACCGGGATGTTGAGCTTCTCGGACGCGTCCTTGATCAGCAGCTCGTAGCAGCGCGGCTTCGGCGGCGGCATGAAGATGCCGTCCGGCTCGTTGGGCAGGTTCTCCACCGATCCGAAGATGCCGATCAGGCGATCGACCTTGTCGTAGTACGGCTTCATGTCGTCGTAGCTGATCGGCCAGTCGTCGCCGAGGCCGTCGAGCGTGCGCCGCTTGAAGTCGAACGGGCCGAAGCGCAGCGAGATCCGCCCCCAGTGGTTGGTGCGGCCGCCAATCATGCGCGAGCGGAACCAGTCCCAGGTGTCGCCGGGGGCGTTGGTGTAGGGCTCCCCTTCGAGCGTCCAGCCGCCGAGCGCGGCGTCGAACTCGCCGAACTGCCGCTCGGGAATCGCCGCGCCGCGGCGCGGGGTGTCGTAGGGCCACGCAAACATCTTGGAGTCGGCCACCGGGTCCCACATCGGACCCGCTTCGAGCATCACCACGTTCGCGCCCGCTTCGGTCAGGACCTTGGCGGCCATGCCGCCGCCGGCGCCCGATCCGATCACGCACACATCGTATTCACGCCTGTTCTGGATAATCTGCATAGGCCGTCCGTCCGGCGATTGTAGCCGAAATACCCCGCAGTGATCCGCGCCCTTTGTGCCACCCTCCACCGCACCTTCAACGCCGCACCACGGATGAGCGGTTGCCGCGCAGAGGGCTGGCTTGCCGTGGAAGGCGCCGGCGTAATACCATCGCCTGCTGCACCATCGCTCGCCGGGGCGGCGCCGGCGTCCTGCCCTGATAACAAGGATGAACACCATGAACATGCGTCATTTCGTCGTCCGTGCGACCGCCGCGGCCGCGCTCGCGATCGTCTCGGCCGCCAGCGCGGGGGCTCAGAGCAACCCCTTCGTCGGACGCTGGAACATCACCCCCGCTGGCGACAACCCCGGCGTCTACTGGCTGGAAGTGAAAGACGACGGCGGCACGCTGTCCGGACGGTTCCTCAACCGCGGCGGCAGCCCGGTGGCGCTGCCGACCATCAGGATGGAAAACAACGAGCTGGTCTGGCAGACCGCCGCGCCGGCGCGCGGCACGGCGCCGGAGTTCCGCGCCAGAGTCCAGGGCGCGAAGATGATCGGCACGGTGAAAAGCGGCGACAAGACCGTCGCCTTCACCGGCGCCCGGCCGCCGAAATGGGGCCCGGCCGACGCCAACGCCACCCACAAGCTCGGCACCGCGGTCGAACTGTTCAACGGCACGTCGATGGCCAACTGGGACGTGCAGGACAAGAGCAAGCCGATGGGCTGGAGCGTCGTCGACGGCGCCATGACCAACACCCCCCACGGCAACAACCTGATCTCGAAGCAGAAGTTTCAGGACTACAAGATTCACGCGGAGTACAAGCTCGAGACCAACAGCAACAGCGGCCTCTACATGCGCGGCCGCTACGAGCTGCAGGTGCTCGACGACTACGGCAAGCCGCCCGACGAGCACAGCCACATGTCCGTCTACGCCTGGCACGCGCCGCTGGTCAACGCCAGCAAGCCGGTCGGCGAATGGCAGACCATCGACGCCACCGTCGTCGGCAACCGCGTCTCCGTCGTCCTCAACGGCAAGAAGGTGCAGGACAACGCCACGTTCGAGGCGGTCACCGGCGGCGCCCTCGATGCCAACGAGACCGAGCCGGGGCCGATCATGGTCCAGGGAGACCACGAGAAGGTGACCTACCGCAAGCTCACCATCACGCCGATCACCGACACCAAACGCTAGACGAAGCCTGTCCGCGCGGGGGATCGACAGCCGCCGGTTCCCCGCGCTGCTCTCGTCGGAGCGCGGCCTGCCTCCCGTCCCTTCCCGGGCGACCTCCCCTCCCCGTGAACAAACCGTCCGATAATGAAGCGCATGGCGCCACGCCGGCTCGACGCCGAGATCGACCGTCTGTATCAGCTTCCTCCCGACGCCTTCACCGCCGCGCGCAACGCGCTGGCCAAAGGCGCCGGCGCCGGTGCGGCGGAGATCCGGCAGCTGGCCAGGCCACCCCTCGCCGCATGGGCGGTCAACCAGGTCTACTGGCAACAGCGCGATCTCTGCCAGCGGCTGATCGCCGCCGCGAAGGAGCTGCGGCAGTCGCACAAGGCGGTGCTGTCCGGCCGGAGCGGCGATCTCCGCGCCGCGGGAAAAGCGCACGACGCAGCGGTCGAGGCGGCAGCGAAGGCTGCCCTCTCACTGCTGTCCGCCGCGGGGCAAAAGGCCACCGACGCGACGCGGCAGGCGATCGCGACCACGCTGCGGGCGCTGCCCGGGGAGGAGCCGCCGGGGCGACTGTCGAAGACGCTCCAGCCGGGCGGGTTCGAGATGCTCGCGGGACTGACCGTCGGCGGCAAAAGAGGCGCCGCGCGACCACCGGACGTCGCCGCGCGCCCGGCGCCAGCGTCGAAGCGGCAACAGGAGCCGGATCCGCGAACGGGCGCCACCAAATCGCACGCGAAGATCGGGCGCCCCGACGCCGCCGCACGCGAGCGTGAAGCACAGGCCAAAGCCGCGGCCCGGGAGGCCGCCGCCGCGGCCGCGCGCGCCGTGCGCGAGGCGGAACACGTCGCGCGGCGCGAGGAGTTCGAGGCGGCCCGGTCCGTCCGCGAGGTCGAACGCGCC
>JAYTEJ010000237.1:0-2843 GCA_043735365.1 Acidobacteriota bacterium | reverse complement strand
GGCGGCGGCGCGCTCCCGCTCGTGGAGCAGCACGCAGGCCGAGATGACGATCACGGGCAGCGACGGCCCGGGCAGGGTCTTGATGCGCTGCAGCAGCTCGAACCCGTCCACGAACGGCATTTGCAGGTCCAGCAGCACGATGGCGGGGCGGTGCACGGCGATGTCCGCCATCGCGCCGCGCGAGTCCCCAAGGGCGGTGACGTCGTACCCGAAACCGCGGAGGTATTCGGCGTAGGCCTCACGGCTATCCCCGTCGTCGTCTATCAGCAGGCATCGTGGCATCCAGATCCCGGTGCAAGACCCGGTACCGCCGCCCGATGTCTGTAAGTCGTTGCAGGACTTCATCGGAGGTCTGGCTGAGGCGAGTAAAAAGAGCGGCCGCTGTCGGCCCCATGACAGGAGCTCAGCCGGTTGTTCGCACGTGGATCCAGCCGGAACCGCCTTGAGCTAGCGCGGAACGGCCTTGAAGATCGAGACGGCGACGAAGGCGCCGAGCAGCGAGGTGACGGCTGCCGCGGCCAGTGTGTGAGAGCCCGTCAGCATCGAGACCCCCGCCCCCGCCGCCGCCCCGGCGGCCGCCGCGGTGATCGCGCCCTTCAGGCCGCGCCGGCGCAGGGTCTGGGGGCAATGATGGCTGTCGCCGAGGTAGCCGCCGCAATCTGGACAGGTGGCCATGGACGGGGTCATTCTACCCGGCTTCAGCTCCCGTCGCGGTGACCATACCCGCGACCATACCCGCGCCGGCCTCGCAAATGCCCACGGTACACGCGAACTCCCTAATACGGTTATGATACGGCCGGCAGGCCTGAGGGCAGACCCCTCCCCAGGAGAGACGATGATCCCGACCGAACCCATCGGCAGTCTGCCAAGAACGCCCGAGATTCTCGCGGCGGTGGCCTGCGGGGATAGTGAGGATCCGGCGCTCGACCCGCTCTACGAGGCGGCCATTCGCGACACCATCCAGCGGTTCGAGGCGACCGGCTCTCCCGTGATCACCGACGGCGAGCAGCGCAAGTACCACAACTTCTGGACCTATTCGGTCCATGGCCTGCCGAATACCGCGCCCGACGGCTTTCGCATCCCGTTCAGCGCCGGCCACACCCGGCGCATGCCCCGGCTCACGGCCGGTCCGTTCCGCTACCGCCGCTATGCCGACAGCTTCCTCGAGGTCGCCCACCGCTACGCGCACCGGCCGCTCAAGCAGGCAGTGATCTCGCCGTCGGCGCTGAGCCTGATGTATCCGGCCGAGGGCATCCCCGGCTACACCCGCGACCAGTTCATCCAGGACCTGCTCGCCGAACACGAGACCGAGATCCGCCGCTGCTTCGCGAAGGGGGCCTGCAAGGTGCAGATCGACTTCACCGAAGGGCGGCTGGCGATGAAGGTCGATCCCTCGGGCCAGCTGCTCAACAGCTTCATCGATCTCAACAACCTCGCCCTGTCGCGCTTCACCGAGGCGGAGCGGCAGCGCATCGGCGTCCATACCTGCCCGGGCGGCGACCTCGACTCGACCCACAGCGCCGACATCGACTACGAGGATCTGCTTCCCAGCCTGTTCCAGCTGAAGGTCGGCAGCTTCTACATCGCGCTCGCGGGTGAAAAGGATCGCGGCCACGTCCTCCGGATCATCCAGCGCTATCTCAAGCCCGGCCACCGGGTCTTCGTCGGCGTCGTCGCCCCCATCGATCCGCATGTGGAGACGGCGGAAGAGGTGTGCAGCCGGATCCTCGAGGCGTCGCAGTACATCCCGGTCGCGCAACTGGGCACGACCGACGATTGCGGGTTCTCGCCGTTCTGCGACGACACCTCGACGAGCCGGGACACCGCCTTCGCCAAGATCCAGGCCAGGGTCGAGGGCACGGCGCTCGCATCCGGAGTTCTCGGGGTGGTTTGATGGCGATGGCCGAGGACGACGAGGACGGGCTGCTGCGATCGGTGGCGCTCCAGAATGCGAGCAGCATTCTGGCGGCGCGGCGGCGCGCCGAAGAGGAGCTGCTGCGGACCCGCGAAGAACTGCGGATCAACCAGGAGCGCCTGCACGCCGCGCTCAGCGCGGCCGGGACCGGCACCTTCCGGTGGAATATCCAGACCAACCTCGTCGAATGGGACGGCAACCTCGATCGGCTGCTAGGACTCGACGCGACCCAAACCGGACAGCCGCTCGAGACCTTCGTGTCGGCGGTCCATCCCGACGACCGTCCCGCGGTGATCGCGGCGATGGAGCGCTGCGCCGCCGAGGGCGGGGAGTTCGACATGGAGTTCCGTGTCGTCCGTCCCGAGCGAAGCGTCCACTGGATCAGCGACAAGGCCAAGGCGTTCGCGGACGAGAGCGGGCGGACGCTCTACGTCACCGGCGCCTGCGCCGACGTCACCAGCCGCCGGATGGCCGAGGAGGCGCTGCGCGAGAGCGAGGAGCGGCTGCGGGCGATGTTCAACCAGGCCGCCGTCGGCATCGCGCTGGCGGGGGTCGACGGCCGCTTCCTCGAGATGAACCGGAAGTTCACCGAGATCCTCGGGTATGAGACCGCAGAGCTCCAGGACCTGACCTTCAGCGCCATCACCCACCCGGACGATCGCGAGGCGACCGGGAGTCTGGTGCGCGGGCTGCTGGCGGGGGAGACCATCGAGTACTCCACCGAGAAGCGCTACCTGCGGAAGGACGGGACGGAGGTGTGGAGCCTGACCAGCGTCGCCCTGCTCGGGGATGGCAGCGGTCAGCCGCAGCGGCTCCTCGGCGTGATCGAGGACATCACCGCCCGGAAGCACACCGAGGAGGCGCTTCGCCAGAGCGAGCAGCGCTACCGCGAGCTGCTCGAGAGCGAACGCGCCGCACGCAGCGCCGC
>JAYTEJ010000236.1:0-2014 GCA_043735365.1 Acidobacteriota bacterium | reverse complement strand
AATCTCAGGGGGGAGCCGGTCGTCAACACTCCGGCCGAAGCGATGAGCACCTTCCGCCGCAGCGGCATGGACGCGCTGGTGCTCGACCGGACGATTGTCTTTGCGGCACGGGAGACCCGATGAAGGCGGCCAGGAATCTTGCCGGCGGCGCAAGTACCATCCGCGAGCTGTTCGCGTTTCTGCGGGCCAGGAAGGGATGGTGGCTGGTCCCCTTCGTCGCCACCCTGCTGCTCGTCGCGCTGCTGCTGCTGGTCGGCGAGGTCACCGGGATTGCCCCCTTCATCTACACCCTCTTCTGACCCGCCGGCGCCGCGCTGGCCGGTCGTGCTTGCGGCCGGCCTGATCGTGACAGCCCTTGCCGTGACCGCGGCACTGGGTGTCGCCGAACTGGCGCTGCGCGCCGTTCACTTCCGCTTCCGCACCATTCCGGAAGTCCAGTTCGGATGGCCGCAGCCGCAAGTCATCCAGAACGAGTTTCAGCGCGATCCCGATCTGATCTGGGTGACGCGCGACTACCGCGACCGCCTGGTGAGGGCCCGCCACGCGTCGGTGATCTTCATGGGAGACTCGTGCGTCGAGTTCAGCGACTACCCGCGGCTGGTGCTCGCGCGGCTGGCGGCCCGCGACCCCTCGCTGGGAACCGGCGAGAAGCTGGCCGTGCCCGGATGGTCCACCGAGCAGGGACGCGCCCAGATGACGCGCGACGTGGCACGCCTCCGCCCGCGCGTCATCGCCATCGAGTTCGGTTGGAACGATCACTGGGACGCGCTCGGCGCAGCCGACGACCAGGTGCATCCCGGGCGTGTGACGGCCTGGGTGGCCGATCACCTCCGCGTCTATCAGGCCTGGCGCAAGGCGAGGCTGGGTCTCGAGTCGCGCCGCGTTGCGGATCCGCCGCGCCGGGTCAGCCTCGACCGTTACCGCGACAACCTGACCGTGATGGTGCGCGCCGGGCAGCGGACGGGTGCACGCGTGGTGCTGATCACGGCGCCGTCGGGTCACGAGCCGGGGCACGAACCCGCGTATCTGCAGGCCCGCCATCTCCGCCGTCTGGAAACGCTCGTGCCGCTGCACCGATCCTACGTAGAGGCGACCCGGCAGGTGGCGGCAAGGACTGGCGCCACACTCTGCGACGCCGCCGCTCAGGCGGCGAGCGCGGGACTGGACCGCGGCCGCTACTTCAGGAGCGACGGCATTCACTTTACCGAGGCGGGCGATGCTCTCATGGCCGACGTGGTGTCGGCTTGCATCGCGCAGGCGGCGCGATGACGGCCGCCGGTGGCCGCCGGCGGCCGCTGTGGCCGCTGGCCGCGGCGCTGGCTATCTTCGTCCTCTATGCCGCCAACTTTCTCTACTTCTTTGTAGACGACGAGGGGATTTCGTTTGTCTATGCGCAGCACCTGTTGCGCGGGCAAGGGCTGATCTACAACACCATCGAGGGACGGGTCGAGGGATATTCCAACTTCCTCGATCTGATGATGAACACCGCCATCCTCGCCGCCACGCGCGCGGCGGGCTGGCCGCGGCTCTCGGTCTTCTTCGTCGGCAAGGCGATCTCTCTGCTGGCTGGCCTTGGCACCCTGGTGCTGTCGTTCGCGGCGATGCGGCGGATGTCGAACGTCGGCGAGCCGGGGCTGACGGCCGGCCTGATCATGCTGGCGACGGCCGGGCCGCTGGCGGTCTGGAGCTGCTCGTCGCTCGAGACCGTGCCTTTCACCTTCCTGCTGACGCTGCTCGTGTTCGCACTGGTGAGCGCCGAGCGGGCGGAGTCGTCGCGGCGGCTCGACGGCCTCGCGTTCCTGGCCGCGGCCGCGGCCTCGCTCGAGCGGCTGGACGGCCCGATCTTCGTGGCCGCGGTCTGTGGCGCGTGGTTTCTCTTCGCCAGCCGCGGGCGACGGGGCGTGCTGGTGCGGCGGGTGGGGGTCCCGCTCATTGCGATCGTCGCCGCGTACCACGGCTGGCGGGTGCTGTATTTCGGCGACTGGCTGAACATGCCGGCGTACACCAAGGTGCT
>JAYTEJ010000235.1:0-8226 GCA_043735365.1 Acidobacteriota bacterium | reverse complement strand
GCACCCGCCTTCAGATTCACCCGCGCCGGTTCGAATCCCATCGCGCCGACCGTGATTCGAGCGGCTTGCGCCCCCGCGGCGGGCGCTGCTGCCGGGGCGGGTCCCGGAGAAGTGCGGCTCGACGCTGGCGCACTCGCCGGGCCGAGGCGCTCCCGTTCGGCCCGAACGAAGAAGCTGCCCGTCGAGGCCACGCGTTCTCCGGCCTCGAGCCCCGAGCCGATGACGACCTGGGCGCCAACCGCCTCTCCGAGCTGCACCTCGCGCTCGGTAAAGGTGCCGGGACCGGTCGCTACGTAGACGACCTGCCGCGCGCCGACGCTTTGCACGGCGGTGCGGGGCACGAGCACGGCCTCGCCCTTCGGCTCCCCCGCGATGTCGATGTCGGCATACATCCCGAGGCGAAGCTGCTGGCCCGGGTTCGGCACCTCGACCCGGACGCGCGCCGTGCGCGTCTCGGCGTTCAGCTGGGGGTCGATGTAACTGACCCGACCCGGCCGTGGATGCGCGGGATCGGCCGGCACCGTCACGACGGCAGTGCTCCCGACCCGGACCCTGGGGAAGTCGCGCTCGTATAACGCCCCGACCACCCACACCGACGACAAATCGACCACGGTAAAAACCTTCGTCGTCGTGTCGACGTTGAGCCCGGCGTTGGCGTCGCGCGCCGTCACGACGCCGGCGATCGGCGCCGGAACATCCGTCGCGGCTGCAACTGCCGTTCCCGGCGACAGCGCGTCGATGGCCGGACCGGACATTCCCAGCAGCACCAGCCGTGACCGCAGGCTCTGCAGCCCCGCCTGCTTGGCGGTGTGCTCCGCATGCAGACGCTCCATTTCTTGCTGGCTGGCAGCGCCGATGGTGACCAGCTTCCCGGTGCGCGCCAGTTCCTGTTCATGCGCGGCGAGCTCGGCCTGCGCGGACAGATACTTCGTTTGGGCATCGGAGAGCTCGGGACTGTAGACCTGCAGCAGCGTCTGGCCGCGGCGCACATGATCGCCGAGCGCGGCCAGCACCCGGGTGACACGGCCGGCCACCAGTGGAGTCACCACCACCTCTTTGTAGGCATTGGCCTCGACCGTCCCGGGAATCCGCACGGACGCCGGTCCGCCACTGCCGGTCGTCGCGGTCGCCAGCTCGATGCCCGCCTTTCGCATCGCTTCAGGCGTCAAGGTCACCGTCGCATTCCCGGAAGCCGCCGCCGCCTTCTGCGCCGGCGCCGGTCGTGGGCTGGACTGCACGGCTGAGGCCCGACGGGACTCCGCAGTCAGCAGATAGGTGCCCGCGGCCCCTGCCGCCAGCAGCGCGAAACCAGCGGCGACGAGCGCCGGCCAGCTGAGAGTGACTCTGCTATTCATCGGACGTCTCCCATGGCCCGTCGCAGCGCGACCCTGGCCTCATATGCCTCACGAAGGGTGTCGTTGTAGGCGCGTTCAAGTTCGAGGTAGCGCCGCTGTTCCGCCAGCGCATCGAACACCGTCGCGCGTCCAAGATCGTAGGTCTGGCGCACGACGTCGAGGTTCTGGCGGGACAGATCGCGCGCCCCATCCTGATAGATCGCCAGCGCGGCGCGCGCCCGCTCGTCTCGCGCCCTGGACGCCGCGACGTCCGCGTCCGCGGCGAGCCGCGCCGCCGCCAGCCGCCGTGCGGCGCCCGCCCGTTCGGCCTCCGCCGCGGCCACCTCTCCCTGGTTGCGATTGCGCACCGGGAGCGAGACCGCGACGCCGACGCTGAGATAGTGGAAGAGCCCGCGGACCCTGGCCGGCTCGCCGGCCCGGTCCAGCCCGAACTGCGGAAAGCCGGCATCCATGCGCGTGTAAGCGCCAGCCAGCCCGAGATCGACACGGCCGTTGCGACGGGCGCGGTCGATCGCCGCCTCGGCCGTGTCGATGCGAGCCGCGGCCTCTTTCACATCCGCCCGGTCGGCCACCTCCGCAGCACCCGACCCGGAAGGCAGCGCCATCCCGTGAGCCACCAGCTGCTCGATCGTCTCGCGAACCGTCAACGGCTCGCCCGGGCTGACGCCGAGAAGGCGCTTCAACTCGATCATCTTGCGATCCAGCCGCCCGGCGAGCAGGAGGCGCTCGGCCTGAAGCCTGCGAAGCTCGACCTCGACGACGTTGTGTTCCAGAGCAGGAGTTCCCCCCTCCTTCACACGCGCCGCGAGCAGAGCGCTCTGGCGGGCGGTCGAGTCGACGAGCTCGTCACTCACCGCCAGATCCCGGATCGACGCGGCAACGTCGCCGTAGGCCAGCCGCACGTCGGCGGCCAGTAGCCGCTCTCGATCCGAGATGCCCAGGGCGACAGCCGTGAGCTCGCTTTGCGCGACCCGCAGGCGCCCGGTTCGACGGAAGAGATCGAGCGGCCACTGCACTTCGACGCGTCGCTGGCTGTCGGTTCCCCCTGGCTCGAACTGCTCCATCACGGCCGCGGAAGGATTCGGGCGCAGGCCCGCCTGCAGCAGAAGACCCCGGGCCTTCTCCGCGTCGGTGCGCGTCGCGCCGAGCGCCGGCTCCCCGGCCAGCGCGCGCTCGACCGCCTCGTCCACCGTCATGCCGGCTGCCGGATCGAGATACCGCGGCGCCAATGGCGCGGCGGGCTGCGCGAGCGCCGTTGCGCCGCCGGCCAGCAGGCCTGCCGCGATCGCGATCGAGAGTGCCCTGGTCATCGTACTGTCCCTTCAAAGTTCACCGAGCCGGATCCCTCGGCGCCCTTCCATTGGATCGTCATCTTCCAGGCGCCCGCCATCCCGAACTCCGCGGTCGCCTGGTAGCGGCCCGGAACACCCGTCCGGGCCACCACCACGTTGCCGGACATCATCATGCCCGGCATCGCCATGCCGGCCCCCGCCTGCACATCGCCGACATCCACCAGCGTTCCATCGCCGCGGCGGAACTCGATCGTGTAGGCATTCCGCCCCTGGTGCAGCGCACCTTGCGGCGACAGCAGCACGATGGTCATCGCACCGGAGCCGACACGCTGGATCTCGCTTCCGCCCGCGCCCTGGCCCGGCTGATGCGCACGCCAGGTCTGCAGCAGCGCCGCCGCCGTCACGATCGCCCCCAGCGCTCCGAGAACGCCGGCCATCTGCCGTCGCGTCATCGCCCGGTGCCGCACCGGCTCGGTCGGCTGATGGTGAAGCCCGAGACGACGCTCGTGCAGCCAGTAGAACAACACCGGCGTGACGACCAGCACGTGCAGCAAAGACGACACCATGCCGCCCAGCACCGGCGTCGCGAGCGGCTTCATGACGTCCGCGCCCACCCGCGTGCTCCACATGATCGGCAGCAGCCCGACAATCACCGTGGAGACGGTCATGACCTTGGGCCGCAGCCGCAGCAGCGCCCCTTCGACGATGGCCTCACGCAGCGCCGTCCGGGTCAGGGCGCCGCCCATCGCCGCTTGCCGCCTGGCAACCGCCTCCTCGAGGTAGATCACCATGACGACGCCGGTCTGCACCGCGGTGCCGAACAGCGCGATGAAGCCGACCCAGACGGCGACCGAGAAGTTGTAGCCCAGCAGCCACAGCAGGTAGATGCCACCCGTCAGCGCGAACGGGACGGTGAGCAGCACGTGCGCCGCCTCCAGCAGGGAGTGATAGGTGAAGTAGAGCAGGACGAAAATGATGAGCAGCACGATCGGGACCACGATCTGCAGCCGTTGCCGCGCGTGCTCCTGATTCTCCCAGCGTCCGCTCCAGCCGATGTAGGAGCCCGCCGGCAGCGACACCTGCCGGGCCACCGCCTGGCGCGCCTCCTCGACGAAGCCGCCGACGTCGCGTCCCTGGACGTTCATCAGCACCGTGGCCACCAGCAGGCCGTTCTCCGACGAGATCATCGCCGGGCCGCGGGTATGCTCGATCCGCGCCACCTGGCTCAGCGGAATCTGCGCGCCGTTGGCGGCGGTGACCAGCACCCGCCCAAGCAGCTCGGGATCGGAACGGTACTGCGGCGCGTACCTCACCCGGACCGGGAACCGCTGCCGTCCCTGGATGGTGGTCGTCAGCACGGTTTCGCCCACCGCCGTTTCGATGACCTGCTGAATGTCGCCGACCCGGATCCCGTAGCGCGCCGCGGCCGGGCGGTCGATGACGATGTTGAGGTACTGGCCGCTGGTCACCTGCTCGGGATAGACGTCGCTGGCGCCAGGCACGCCCCGCACCACCTCAGCGATCCGCCGCGCCGCGGCCTCGAGCACCTCGAGATCGCTGCCGAACACCTTGACTCCCACCTCCGACCGGATGCCGGTCGTCAGCATGTCGATCCGGTTGATGATCGGCATCGTCCAGATATTGGCAACTCCGGGAAGCTGCACCGCGGCGCTCATCTCGGCGCGCAGCCGGCCGAGCGTCAGCCCCGGCCGCCAGCTGTCCCGCGGTTTGAGGTGGACCACGGTCTCGGTCATGTTCAGGGGCGCCGGGTCGGTGGAGGTGTCGGCGCGCGCGATCTTGGCGACCACATAGGCGACCTCGGGAAACGACTGCAGCACCTCGTTCTGCCGCTTGGCGATCCGTGTGTTCTCCTCGAGCGAAATGCTCGGGTCGGCGATCGGCATGAACATCAGGTCGCCTTCGTTCAGGGGCGGCATGAACTCGCTGCCGATGCCTCGTCCGACCAGCAACGCCCCGGCAAAGAGCAGCGCCGCGATGCCGACGGTCAGGCGGCGATGGGAGAGCGCGGTCTCGAGCGCCGGGCGGTAGATGCGCCGCAGCACCCGCATCACCGGGTTGTCCTCCTCGGCGCGGAAGTGGCCGCCGAGCAGCAGCGTGCAGAGGACCGGCACCAGCGTGATCGCGATGACAGTGGCGGCAAGGACCGCGAACGTCTTGGTAAACGCCAGCGGGTGGAACAGCTTGCCTTCCTGCCCGGTCAGCGCGAACACAGGCACGAAGGCGAGCAGGATGATGGCCATCGAGAAGAACACCGGCCGCCCCACCAGCCGCGTCGACTCCATCACGGTGTCGTAGACGAGTCGGCGATCGCGCGGATCGACCTGCCGTTGCTCGAGGAAGCGGAAGGCGTTCTCGGTGACCACGATACCGGCGTCGACCAGCACCCCGATGGCGATGGCGATGCCGGCAAGGCTCATGATGTTGGACGAGATGCCGGCGTAATACATCCCCAGGAACGCGGTCAGCACCGCCAGCGGCAGCGGCAGCGTCACGATCAGGATCGAGCGGAAGTGCAGCAGGAAGACGACGTGCGCCAGCGTCACCAGCAGGAGCTCCTCGACCAGCGCCCGCCGCAGGGTCCCGGAGGCCTGTTCGATCAGCTCGGATCGATCGTAGAAGGGGACGATCCGCACGCCCGGCGGCAGGCCTGGTTCGATCTGGGCAATCCGGACCTTGACCGCATCGATCACCGCCTTGGTGTTGACGCCGGTCCTGGCGACGACCACGCCGCCGACGCTTTCCTTCGTCCCCTTCACCAGCGCGGCGACGCGGAAGGCATTCCCGAGGTGGACGTCAGCCACCTGTTCCACGTAGATCGGCACACCGCCCGCCGCCCCGACAACGATCTGCCGGACGTCGTCGAGCGATTGAATCAGCCCGACGCCGCGGACAATCAACCAGGCGCCGTTCGACGACAGGACGTTGCCGCCGACGTTGAGATTGCTCTCGCGGACCGCCGCGACGACGGCGCCGAGCGGCAGGTTGTAGGTGCGCAGCCGGTAGGGATCGACGTCGATCTCGTATTGCTGGACGAAGCCGCCGACCGACGCGACCTCGGCGACGCCGGGGACGGCGTTCAGCTGGTAGCGGACGAACCAGTCCTGGAGGCTGCGCAGGTCGCGCAGCGACATCGTGTCGCTGTCCAGGGTGTACCAGAAAATGTGGCCGACGCCGGTGGCGTCCGGCCCCAGCGTCGGCGCGACGCCAGCCGGGAGGCTTCTGGCCACGAGACTCATCCGCTCGAGAACCCGTGCGCGCGCGAAGTACTGGTCGACGTCGTCGTTGAAGACGACGTAAATCATCGAGAAGCCGAAGGCGGACTGCGAGCGCACGACGCGCACGCCCGCGAGTCCCTGCAGATTCACGGTCAGCGGATAGCTGACCTGGTCCTCGACCTCCTGGGCGCTGTGTCCCGGCCAGTCGGTGAAGACGATGACCTGGTTGTCGGACAGGTCCGGGATGGCATCGATGGGTGTCGCGCCGAGCGCCCACCATCCCCAGCCGGCCAGGCCCAGGTACGCGGCCAGCACGATGAAGCGGTGCTTCAGTGAGAGTTCGATGAGTCGGTTGATCATGGGCCACAACACTCGTCCTGCCGTGCCGGTGCACGGCGATATCTCCCGGGCGATGGGCCCGGGCGAAAGAACAGAGACGGTGAAGGGCTAAACGAGCAGGACGGAAATCAGCAGGTGCCTGGGCACCCGCGAGGGCGGCGACGGGGCGCGCCAGGGCGCCGTGGTCAAGAGTGGCAGGAGCGGGAGTGCGACAGGCGGAAGCGCGCTCATCAGGCTGATCGGAACCGCGCCGCCGGACCCGGGAGCAGCGGACGTCCTGTCCTGCTGCGGCGCCTGTGCGCAGCAGGCGTCAGCCGTGGTTTGCGCGAGCGCGGCCGCGGCGGTGCCGTCGTGCTGATGCCAACGGGCGCAGGCGCCCTCGCGGCAGCACTGCCGCCGCGCTTCGGGTGAGGTCTGCCAGCCGGCGCACTGCACCATCGCGCTCTGGGCGAATGCGAGCACGCAGAGCAGCGCCGCGATGCGCTTCGGAAGCGATGTCACACCTACAGGATGCGTCGCCGCCACGGTTCTGTCAACGCCCCAGTCCGCTGGCGCCTCAGGGACCGGTGGAGCCGTTCGACGAAGCCAGCCACCTCCGCCTGAGAGTGCAGAGAAGTGGGGACGAGGCGTCGGCGCTCCGCCCGACACCGCCCGGTTCGTTCGCCCTGACGCGAGTGAACGCTACGGCGCGGCGGGCCGATGGACCGCCACATAACGCTCGAGCACCCCCGCCAGGGGAGTGCTGGGCAGGCTCGGGAATGCCCGCCGCGTCGGCCCGGAGTCGAACGTCATGTCGCACGTGTCCATTACCACTGCGGCGCGGGCATGGGCGGCGAAGCCGGGGTTGAACGGCGCCAGGAGCGTCGCGATGGCCCGCAGCACCGCCCGGGGGATGTGGCGCACCGGCCCGGGCCGGCCCGCTGCGTGCCGCAGCATCGCGGCCAGCTGATTGAAGGAAACGTTGTCGGTTCCTCCAATCTCGATTGCCCGTCCACGAAGCGCAGGATCGACGACGGCGAGCTCCACCAGCGCAGCGACATCGTCCGCAGATACGAAATTGATTGGATTGTCCCCGCGGCCGAAGACCATCGCCTGGTTCTTCTCGAGTAGCGGCGTCCCGAGAATCGCCGCCCACGTCTCGACAAATGCGGTGGCGCGAACGATAGTCCACGGCACGCCGCTCCGCCGGAGATACTGCTCGGCGGCGTGCTTGGCGCGAAAGAGACTGATCCGGCTGCCGGGGGCCGCGCCGACGACCGAGGTCAGCACGAAGGCGGCGCCGGCAGCGGCGGCGGCGTCCACGAGATTGACGTTGCCGTCGCGATCGATGGTTCGGGGAGAGACGTCGTTCTTTCCGGTAAAGCCGTGAACCGCGGAGACGACCGTGTCGGCGCCGGCGACAGCGCCCGCCAGGCTCCCTGGATCTCGAACATCCCCACGCACAACTTCGACGAGTGGACCGGCGAGATGGCTGGCCCGTTCAGGAGCGCGCGTCAGCACCCTGACCGACATGCCTCGTTCGGTCAGGCGCCGCACCAGCGCCGACCCGAGCTGCCCGGTGCCGCCGGCGACGAGAATCATTGCTCCTCCCGCGAGTTCGGAGACACGGCCCGCCGAACCGCCTCGTTGACATGTTCCCCCGTGTCCTGCAGCGGCTCCAGGTAGAACCGGGCCCAGCTGGCGCGGCCGTCACGGACGCCGAAGATGATCACCCCGCCCATGGCGTGGACGGCCCCGTCGCGACGGGTTCCGCGCATCTCCCACTCGGACCACACCGCCTCGCCATCGACCACGTGTCGGATCACGTTGGCGTGGATGTCCGGGACCGCCGCGAAGATCTGCGCCCAGTTGCGGCGAACCTGCTCCGTTCCCTGGAAGCCCCGAGAGGGATGGGCAGGCGTTTCGTTCAGGTAGTCCTGGGCGAAACAATCGACCAGCGCCTCGAGGTCGTGTGCGTTGGTGGCGGTGCGCAGCCGCTCGAGCATGTCGTCCGGCCGCCCTGGG
>JAYTEJ010000234.1:0-3372 GCA_043735365.1 Acidobacteriota bacterium | reverse complement strand
GCCAGGGACCTGGCTGAGCAGCACCGGGTCTTCATCGAGGCCGAATGGCC
Source organism: Acidobacteriota bacterium (assembly GCA_043735365.1). Lineage (GTDB taxonomy): Bacteria > Acidobacteriota > Vicinamibacteria > Vicinamibacterales > 2-12-FULL-66-21 > JALZOC01. The sequence continues at coordinate 3,322 of JAYTEJ010000234.1, read as the reverse complement.
TCGCTAACCTCTTATATCTGTTGGTTTTGCTGTTCCAAAGGGACCGTTTGACCTCGGCCGGGGCGGATGGTATGCTGTCCGCCCCTGGCACTCGAGAGGACTTTTCTTCCCGGCGTCCGGCCGGAACAGGCAGAGGCCGTAACTTTGCAGAGGTGACGGCGGGAGCGCCGAGCATGACGACACGAGCGTGGCTGCCGGTTCTGGCGGCAATCGGAGCAGCGTCTGTCCTGACGTCGGCGTGCGGCGCCAACCCCAAGCCGCAGGTGTCGGCGAGGCAGGCTCCCGCACCGCCCCTGCAGGCGCTGGCGCCTGCCCCTCCCCCCGATCCCATTGCGACGCTGATCGAGACCTCCCGCAAGCACTTCGAGGCCGGCGAGCGCGAGCTCAAGGTCGGCCATCTGGAGCGGGCGCGCATCGAGTTCGACCGGGCGGTGGACGTGATGCTGGAGTCCCCCTACGGCGCCAGGACGGACGCCCGCACCCGCGACCACTTCGACCGCCTGATCGACCGGATCAATGCCTATGAGGTCACGGCGCTCGCGCAGGGAGACGGCTTTGTCGAGAAGCACTACGAGCCGGCGTCGATCGACGAGCTCCTGAAGATTGCCACCTTCCCCAAGCCCGCCGCGGACGCCTCGACCACCGAGGCGGTCAAGGAAGACCTGGCGGCGACCGAGCACGACGTCCCGATTCCGCAGAACAGCCGCATCCTCGCCTACGTCGAGATGTTCCAGGGCCGCCTGCGTGAATTCATCCACGATGGGCTGACCCGCGGCACGCGCTATCTGCCGATGATCCAGAGCGTCTTCCGCGCCGAAGGGCTGCCGCTCGACCTCGCCTACATTCCGATCATCGAAAGCGGCTTCAAGACCAACGCCGTGTCGAAGGCCAGCGCCAAGGGGCCGTGGCAGTTCATGACCGCCACCGCCAAGGAGAACGGCCTGCACCACGATTGGTTCGTCGACGAGCGCTCGGATCCCGAGAAGGCCACGGTCGCCGCGGCCAAGTATCTGAAGACGCTCAGCCGGATGTTCAACGGCGACTGGAATCTGGTGCTCGCCGCCTACAACGGCGGTCCCGGACGGGTGCAGCGGGCGATGAAGCGCGCCGGGGAGGACGATTTCTGGGCACTGTCGCAGACCTCGAAGTACTTGCCCAAGGAAACGCGGGAATACGTGCCGCTCATTCTCGCGGCGATGATCGTCGCCAAGAACCCGGCACAGTACGGCTTCGACATCATCGCCCACGACCCGATTTCCTACGACAAGGTCACCGTTCCCCGCGCCATCGACCTGCGCCGGGTCGCCGAGTGGACCGGGGTCTCGATCGACGAGATCCAGGCGCTCAATCCGGAGCTGCGGCGCTGGACGACGCCGGTGCGCTACGCTGACTTCCAGCTCAAGGTCCCGACTGGCACCGGCGGAACGTTCGAGGCCCGGCTGGCCGAGGCGTCCCCCTCCGACATGACCGCGCTCAAGTGGTACACCGTCAAGGGGCGCGAGTCGCTCGCCACCATCGCCCGCACGCTCAAAGTGAGCCGCACCGATCTCGCCGAGGCCAACAATCTCTCTATCAAGTCGCGGGTGCGCCTCGGCCAGGAGCTGATCATCCCGCGCGCCCCGGCGACGCTCCTGGCCGGGCGGACCGAGCGCACCGCGCCGGCGGTGGTCGCCTCGCGGGCGCTGACCGGCACCGCCGCCGTCGCCGACGCGGCGCCGCGGGCTCAGAGCCCGATCGTCTACCGCGTCAAGCGCGGCGATACCCTTTCGTCGATCGCGCGCCTCTTCGACACCACCGTCGCCCGGATCAAGAACGTCAACCGGATGCGCGGCAACGCGGTCGTCGCCGGGACGCGTCTGAAAATCGCGCGCTAGCCGCGGCCTCCCGGGGTGGCAGTCGCTGCCACCCCGCCACGCTTCTTCCGTCGCACAATTTCCGTGCTGTTCCGGCCGACCGCGCCGTTTTCCCCGCCAGCCCGGTGGACCCCTTCCTTGCAGACGCCGCGGACGTGCTCGCCTGCATCCGCACCGCCGCCGTGTTCGGCATCGAGGCCTGTCCCGTCCAGGTCGAAGTGGACGTCTCCTTCGGCCTCCCGTCCTTCACCGTGGTCGGGCTGCCGGATGTGGGCGTCCGCGAAAGCCGCGACCGGGTGCGCAGCGCCATTCGCAATTCCGGGTTCGAGTTTCCGCCGCACCATGTCACGGTCAACCTGGCTCCCGCGGACCTCCGCAAGGCCGGCTCGGCGTTCGACCTGCCGATTGCGCTCGGGATCCTTGCCGCCACCGGCCTGGTCACGCGCCGCGACGTCCAGGACGTGCTGGTGATTGGGGAACTGTCGCTGGACGGCGGCATCCACGCGGCGCGCGGGGTGCTGCCGATTGCCGCCGCGGCCCGACGCGACCGCGTCCGCGGCGTCCTGCTCCCCTCGCCGAACCGCGCCGAGGCGTCGGTGGTCGAAGGGCTCGACCTCTATCCGGTGGCCGCGTTGACGGAGGCGGTCGCGGCGCTCAACGACCCAGCCGCCTTCCGCGCCGCCACCGCGCCCCTCCCTCCCCCGCTGCCAGCGCCGCACCCGACCGACGGCGATTTCGACGACGTCCACGGGCAGCAGCTGGCGAGACGGGCGCTGGAGATTGCCGCGGCGGGCGGCCATCATGCGCTGCTGGTCGGTCCTCCGGGCGCCGGCAAGACGATGATGGCGCGGCGGCTTGGGGGCATCCTGCCGCCGCTGACCTTCGACGAAGCGCTGGAGGTGACCTCCATCCATTCCGTGGCCGGGCTGCTGGCCGCGGGGCATGGCCTGCTGGCGCTGCGGCCGTTCCGCGCCCCGCATCACACCATCTCGGACGTCGCGCTGGTCGGCGGCGGACACAGCCCGCGGCCCGGCGAGATCAGCCTGGCGCATCACGGCGTCCTCTTCCTCGACGAGATGGCCGAGTTCAGCCGGCACGTGCTCGAGGTCCTCCGCCAGCCGCTCGAGGACGGCTGCGTGCGGGTCGCCCGCGCCGCCCGCACCGTCGCCTACCCCGCGCGGTTCATGCTGGTGGGGGCGATGAATCCCTGTCCGTGCGGCTTCCACGGCAGCGGCTCGCGGCCATGCCGCTGTTCGCCGCTGCAGATCGCGCGCTATGAAGCGCGGCTCTCGGGTCCGCTGCGCGACCGGATGGACCTCACGATCCAGGTCGCGGCGCTGCCGGCCCGGGAGCTTACCACCGGCCCTCCGGGTGAAGCCTCGGCGACCGTGCGCGCGCGCGTTGTCCAGGCGAGGGAGCGCCAGGCGGCACGGAGCGGTCTGCTGAACGCGCGCCTGCAGGGGCGCGTG
>JAYTEJ010000233.1:0-2971 GCA_043735365.1 Acidobacteriota bacterium | reverse complement strand
CAGCTATCGCGGGCTGCGCCACCGGCGCAACCTGCCGGTCCGCGGCCAGCGCACCAAGACCAACGCGCGGACGCGGAAGGGGCCGCGCAAGGGCGCGGTGGCGAAGAAGAAGTCGGTTTAGGCGGGAAGCTCTGAGCGTTCCAGCTGGTAGCTGGGAGCTGGAAACTGGAAGCTGAGTTTTTTATGGCAAAGATCGAAACCATCGACGCGTCCGTCCAGCCCGAAGGCGGCAAGAAGGCCGCGGGCCGGCCGATCAAGAAGAAGGCGTTCAAGAAGCGCGGCGAGAAGCGGATTGTGCATCACGGGTTCGCGCACATCCAGGCCTCGTTCAACAACACCATCATCACCATTACCGATGCCGAAGGGGCGGTGGTGGCATGGTCGAGCGCCGGCGGGATCGGCTTCAAGGGCTCGCGCAAGGGGACGCCGTTTGCGGCGACCCAGGCCGCGATTGCGGCCGGCAACGCCGCCAAGGCGTTCGGGATGCGCAGCGTCGAGGTCCGGGTCAAGGGGCCGGGGGCTGGGCGCGAGTCGGCGATCCGGGCGCTGCAGACGATCGGCATCGACGTCAAGTCGATCCGCGACGTCACCCCGATTCCGCACAACGGCTGCCGGCCGGCGAAGCGAAGACGAGTGTAGGAAAGCTACCAGCTTCCAGCTGCCGGCTCCCAGCTCGTCGCTGGGGAGCGGCGGGACGGCATGGAAGGCTGGCACACGTGAAGGCTGAAGCGGGCGGCTGAGCGCCCGCTGGAAGCTGGAAGCTGGAAACTGGAAGCGACAAGGATCAAAGAAGAATGGCACGCTATATCGGTCCCGTCTGCCGGCTGTGCCGGCGCGAAGGCATGAAGCTCTTTCTCAAGGGGGAGCGCTGCTACACGGAGAAGTGCGCGATTGAGAAGCGCAACCTTCCGCCCGGACAGCACGGCAAGCTGCGCAAGGCGAAGCTGGTGGGCTACGGCCTGCAGCTGCGCGAGAAGCAGAAGGTCAAGCGCATCTACGGCGTGCTGGAGAACCAGTTCCGCCGCTACTTCGAGATGGCCGACCGCACCCGCGGGATCACCGGCGAGACGCTGCTGCAGCTGCTCGAACGGCGCTTCGACAACGTCATCTACCGGCTCGGCCTGGCGACCTCGCGGGCGCAGGCGCGCCAGCTGGTGCGCCACGGCCACTTCCTGGTCAACGGCCGCAAGGTCGACGTCCCCTCCTACTCGCTCAAGGCGGGCGACGTGGTGACGGTGCGCGGCGCCAGCGCCCAGACCGCCGCGATCGTGCACGCGATGGAAGAGGTCAAGGGCCGCGGCATTCCCGAGTGGCTGGTGTTCGACGCCGGCCAGCTCAGTGGCCGCGTCTCCTCGCTGCCGACGCGCGAGCAGATCAACCTGCCGGTGCAGGAACAGCTCATCGTCGAGCTGTACAGCAAGTAGTTTTTCGCTGTCGGTTCCGGAGTTGCCGACCTTCGCTGAAGGCCGGCCGCTGTCGGGGCCGGCGGCTCTCGATCTCGGTCCCCTCGCCCGCAGCCTTTCCAGACCTGCGGTGGGAGGCGGGGGGCGTAATGGCAGGTCTGGCGGTCCCCGGAGTCCGGGGGCGCGATTGAAAGGACAGATAGCACCATGCTTTGGAAAGGTTTTCAGCGGCCCAAGCGGCTGGAGTTCGAGCGCGAGACCCTCACCGACCGGTTCGGGCGCTTCCACGCGCAGCCGTTCGAGCGCGGCTTCGGCACCACCGTCGGCAACGCCCTGCGGCGCGTCCTGCTTTCCTCGATCGAGGGGGCGGCGGTCACCGCGGTGAAGATTGACGGCGTGCTCCACGAGTTCTCGCCGATCCCGGGCGTGACCGAGGATGCCACCGACATCATCCTCAACCTCAAGCAGGTGCCGCTGAAGATGCACGTCGACGCCACCAAGACGCTCTACCTGCGGATCGAGAAGGCGGGCGTGGTCAAGGCCGGCGACATCGAGACCGACGCCGACGTCGAGATTCTCGAGCCCGACGCCCACATCGCCACCGTGTCGGAGGGGGGCAAGCTGCACATGGAGATGCGCGTCAAGCGCGGCCGCGGCTACGTCTCGGCGGACAAGAACTTCGACGAGGACCTCGGCATCGGCTGGATCCCGATCGACTCCGTGCACTCGCCGGTCAAGAAGGTCAACTACCTCGTCGAGGCCGCGCGCCTCGGCCAGACCACCGACTACGACAAGCTCACGGTCGACGTCTGGACCAATGGCTCGGTGACCCCGCGCGACGCCGTCTCGCTGTCGGCGAAGCTGATCCGCGACCACCTCAACATCTTCATCAATCTCGAAGAGGTGGGCGATCTGCAGTCCGACGCGCTCGCCGACACGCCGCGCGCGGCGCTCAACGAGAATCTCGACAAGAGCGTCGAGGAGCTCGAGCTCTCGGTGCGCTCCTACAACTGCCTCAAGAACGCCAACATCCGGACGATCCGAGAGCTCGTGCTGAAGACCGAAGGGGAGATGCTGAAGACCAAGAACTTCGGCCGCAAGTCCCTCAACGAGATCAAGGAAATCCTCTCCGGCATGGGGCTGAGCCTGGGCATGCGGCTCGACCAGCCGGCCGCCCAGTCACAGGAGTAGGGCGGTACACGGCCGGTCGCGAAGGGCAAGGATTAGAACATCATGCGTCATAGAGTGAGTCACCGGAAGCTCGGCCGCGTCACCGAGCACCGCATCGCGATGCTGCGCAACCAGGCCGCCGCGCTCATCCTCCACGAGCGGATCGAGACGACGGTGCCGAAGGCGAAGGAGCTGCGCCCGTTCGTCGAGCGCATCATCACACTCGCCAAGCGCGGCCTCGCCGCGGGAGAGGCCAACGGCCGGTCGCTGCACGCCCGGCGCCTGGTGCTGCGCGACATCCAGGACCGCGACGTCGTCGGCAAGCTGTTCGACACCATCGCGCCGCGCTTCGAAGGGCGGCCGGGGGGCTACACGCGCATCCTCCGCATCGGTTTCCG
>JAYTEJ010000232.1:0-2045 GCA_043735365.1 Acidobacteriota bacterium | reverse complement strand
TGGCGGCTGTGCGGAAGGCAGGGCGCGCGGCCAGCGCGCGCCTGAACGCGTCGATGGAGGCGTCGAGCGCCCCGATCCGCCCGAGCGCTTCTCCCAGGTGGTTCTGGACGTCGGCATCACGAGGCGTGACCCCGGCCGCGTACCAGAGAAGGGCGAGCGCGGCGGACGGGTTGCCGCGCGATTCGAGCTCGAGCGCACGCGCGTAGGCGTCCCTGGCACTGGATGGCTCGGCCTGTCCTCCGCCGAACGCCGGCTGTGTGCACCACAGGCACACGAGGAGAACCGCCGGCAACAGGGCAGGGCGCTGCATGGCCAATCCCCGCCGATCTTAGCGCGGCCGACGGCCGATCCCGAACTGGTCGCCGGTTCGAACCGGCTTGCCGCCGGCGATGACGATCTCCACGACTTTTTCGCTCTGCACCTGGCCGCCGTTCTCATCCTGGAGCGTCGCGACGATCTTTCGCGTGTTCGTGTCGATCACGTCGCCGGTCGATGGATAGGCGTAGGCGCCGTCGAGGCTGAAGGTCACCCAGCCGGGTTGATCGCGCAGCGCAATGGTGGCCACTTGCCGCGGCGGCATCACCGTCGTGTCGAAGATGTGCAGGCTGGCATTCGGCCCGTCCGCGAGCCACAGTTCCCGTTCATCCGGCGTCAGGCCGATGCCGTGGCTTGGACAGCCGTGGCGCTTGACCGGCCCTTTCTCGTACCCGGTGACCTCGACGCGGTGCAGCACCCGTCCGCTCGCCAGGTCGCCGATCTCGAATCCCAGCAGGTCGTTGACGTTGACGAAGCACCGCGTCTGCGCGCCGTTGATCGTGAACGGACGGATGACGTTGCCGAACGGGCCTACGGTCTTCTCCACGGTGCGGCGCCGGGCATTGGCGACGGTCAGGCTCGGCGACTTGAGGCCGGCCAGATACACCTGTCGGCCGTCGCGCCCGTACACCGTATTGTGGGCGCCGGAGTTGGTGACGATGGTGCCGAGGATGTCGCCGCTGGCGGCGTCGAGCACGTGCCAGTGCGGCCCCTCGAACGACGGCACATAGAGCGTGCGCCCGTCCGGCGCAATCGCCAGGCGATCGCAGCCCCCCGGGTAGTCGCGAGCCCACACGCGGCGATCGCTCAGCAGGTCGAAGGCGCCGAGCCGCTTGTGCGTCGTCACGTAGAGCCGGCCGGTCCGGGCGCTGGCGGCAATCCCCTTGACGTTTTCGGGCGCCTCGCCGGCGGCAGGCGCGTCGAAGGTTGGAAAGCGGCGCACCAGCGCATGGCCGCGGTCGATGGCGTAGACGAGCATGCCGATGCCGCCGTACTCGACGTAATTGCGGATCCCGGGCGTCGCGACATACAGAAACCGTCCGTCGGCGAGCCCGGCCGCCGACAGTCCCGCGCGGCTGGCGAGCAGCCCCCCGGCGGCCAGCGCCGCGCGCTCGAGAAACGCCCGTCGATCCAGTGTCATCGTTGGCTGTCCTTCATTGGCTGTCGAGCACGAAGATGCCGTAGCCGACCCCGGCGGGGTCCTTGCTGCGCGCCGACTGAAACGCGATCCGCCTGCCGTCGGGGCTGACGACGGGATTCGAGGCCTTGAAGCCGCGGTACTCCCCCCAGTGCGTGACGCGGGTGAAGTCGCGGCTGTTCGGCTCGAGCTTCAGCTTCCAGATGTCGATGTAGCTCGAGTTGTGCTCCAGCTGGTCCCGGCTCGACTCGACCAGGGTGTATTCGCCGTCGGGATAGATGCCCTCGACTTCGTTGTACTCCGCCGCCTCCTTCCGGTAAATCGTCGTCTTGCCGGTGGCGAGATCGACGCCGAGGACGTCGGCGAACGGCGATCGATAGCAGGTATAAATCAGCTCGGTGTCGTTCCTGCGGAAGTCCTGGGCCTCGAGCGTGCACCCCGGAGCCATCGCCCGCAGCACTTCCTTCTTGTTGGCCAGCCGCGGCAAGCCGCCGTCGTAGACGATGTCGGCGGTGTAGATCGCCGACTCGTTGGCCTTGAAGTCGTCGGGATACTGCCCGCGCGTGTTCGACCAGGCAATCTTCATCGATGT